>JABHEX010000181.1 GCA_018676385.1 Akkermansiaceae bacterium | reverse complement strand
CTTTTTGATTTGTTCTGGTGAGTCAGCCATTTGATAAGAAATTAAGATTTTTTAGATTAGTTGTTCTACATGAGGTAGAGAATCGGAAAGAGGAAGATCCAAACGAGGTCAACAAAGTGCCAAAATAAGCCACCTACTTCCACTCGGTTGGCTAGCCATTCGGGCTTTTCCTCATACATCTTGCGACCAAAGAATAAATAATACGCAAGGACGAGAGCTCCAGCAATAACGTGAAGCCCATGCAGACCAGTAATAGTAAAATAAGTAGCGTAGTATGTATTCCAGCGGGGGCTAAATACCGACTCAAAACGTACCTGCGCACGCGGAACGACCACTTCTGGATAAGCCACCCCTTTTGAATTAGGATCATCATGTTTCTTATGAACTGGACCAGCAAAGCCCTCTATGTCTCCGGGGAAAAGCGCCTCAATCTGGTGGTGATCTAGTTTTTCTATGTCTGAAATAGATTTGTCAGCTAGACCTGCTATCTCCTGCCAGTTAATGCGATAGATATCATTCTCTGTTGGCTTCTTACCCTTTGGCTCAAGGTATTCTACAAGTTTCTTGGTTACCACTTTATGTTTAGCCCAGACCTCACGCATGTTCTCGTTGTTCTTGAGAAGCCACGAATTTTTGATAGCCGTATCTTTGGGAATCCCTTTTTCCTCAGCTTTAGTTATGGTGTGACGAAAATCAATACCATCGACATTGATTGTTATTGAGCTGTCAGCAATAGTTCCAATGATCGATGTATCATCTTTAAGAGTTAGTCTCCCAGCTTCACCCCGATTTTTGTTGCTCAACCTACCCCAGTAGGGATTAACAGATATGAGGGCTTCCTCTTTGGAGACAAAATTCAACGCCGGCGTTTCCGCTTTAAAATCAGCATCTTTCTTCAGCTTTTTGAGCTCCTCGTCAACTAGACCCTTAAGCGTCTGGTCTCCCACCATTTCATAGTATTTGACCCCCGGGTGCTTGGATTTGACGGTCTTCCATGCCTGACGGCCAAGTTCGATATTGATGTTGCTGTTGTGCGCAAGGGCAGCAAGAAAATCTTTCTTAGCCTGATCAATCAGTTCTTTAGTAATGGCAGTGCCTTGCTCGAGGACCGTCCCATCAATAAGTTTCACATCATTTGCGAGACCAAAACCAGCCTTACTGTACTGTTCATCAAGAACATCAAAATAGATATCATCGACACGACTTAAACTCACGGTGAGCGATTTAGCCTTAATGTTGAGATTTTTATGTGCGCCGCCTACAGCATTTTTCTGCTTATGGGAATGGCCTTCAATCACCGTATAATCATCCATGCGGATGGCTTGGTGATGAAACTTAGCATTGTATTCAACACCTTTGAGCACCATGAACAGAGCCGCACAAACAATCGTGATTCCCATGTAAATTTGGAATTTTCTCCACTGTCTAAGTTTGAGTGACACCCAAGCAAAAACTACTGTAATGGATGATCCAATGAGCACGAAAGTATTGATTAGGCCGGGAAGAACAGGAAGCGTCCGTTCAGGCCATGGATAATCTGCATAGATACGCAAGAATACGTATCCGGAAAACAGACCACCAAAGAGCATCACCTCGGATGCGAGGAATAGCCAGATACCAATCTTTGAGTTATTCAGCCCGGTGTCTTTCCGGGGTTCTACGATATAGGGAATTTCCATATGAAATTATACTAATATGTTAGGGTCCAATTTGTGTTATTATTAATCTTCGTCTACTTTCTCAACTGGTTTGCGCCACTGAGCATAGAAATCATCTTCTACTTCAGGACGTGCATACTCATAAGAGCCACGATAAACGATAGGTTCCTCAATAAAATTACCGTGCCCAGGAGGGGTCGGAGTTGCCCACTCAAGCGAGCATGCGTTCCATGGATTGTCGCTATTTGCCTTCCGGCCAGCTTTCCAAGAAACAAAAAGGTTTATGATAAACGGGATTTGTGCGACGCAGAGGAGCCAAGCGGACCATGACATCATGATGTTTAGATCAATATGCTCTAATACCGTTTTGCCAAATACGTTGGTGCTCTCAGGATCTGCACTGAGATATGCATCACCACCATTATACCAACGTCGGTGGAATCCTGCCATACCCTGAATCAACATTGGGAAAAACAGAGTGTTCATAAGGATCAGTGATGGCCAGAAGTGCAAATGATGGAGCTTCCGGCTCATAAATCTGCCAGTTATTTTCGGATACCAATGGTGGATACCTCCAAAAAAACCAAACAAAATACCCGGAGCCACTATGTAGTGAAAATGTCCAATCACGTAATAGGTGTCATGTAGATGGAGATCCACAAGGTTGAAGGCAAGCGGAAGGCCTGTTAACCCGCCAATACCGAACATTGGCAAAAACGCGCATGCCCACATCATCGCAGGAGTAAACCGGATTGAGCCACCCCATAATGAGATTAGTAGGCAGGTCAACAAAATTACAGAAGGTATCGAAATCAGCGTAGTAGTAGTTTGGAAAAACGCCGAAACAGCTGGTCCCATACCCGTCATATACATGTGATGTGCCCAAACGATGAATGAGAGAAAACCTAGAACAAGCACACCATAAACCATCGACTTATATCCCCAAATCGGGCGCCGTGTGTTAGCGGGTATAATCTCTGCTACGCAGGCAAATGCTGGGAGTAGAAGAACGTAAACTTCCGGATGTCCCAGGAACCAGAATAAGTGCTGGAATAGTAGCGGGCTACCACCTCCAGAAGCATCTGACAGGCCGAGCTGCTGATGATATAGCCCGCTTGGCTGGAAGAAACTAGAACCAAACATTCGATCGACGACTTGCATGATGCCAGCCACTTCAAGTGGCGGAAACGCAAGTAAAAGTAAAAATCCGGTAACCAACATTGCCCATACAAAAAATGGCAACCTCATCCAAGTCATCCCTTTGGCTCTCAAGTTTATAATCGTCGTAATAAAATTAACCGATCCCAACAAGGATGAAGATATGAGCATCACGAGCCCAAGTAACCATTGTGTCTGACCTGTCCAGAATTGGTGTGGGTATTGTGCATCCGCAAAAAACGAAAGTGGCGGATAGTTAGTCCAGCCAGACTTGGCAGCACCGGACTCAAGGAAAAAACTGGCACACATCATGATGCCACCGGTAAGATACAACCAGTAACTCCACATATTTAGTTTTGGAAATGCCATATCTGGGGCACCAATCTGCAGTGGGGTTACGTAGTTTCCAAAAGCACCGAATCCTAATGGTACGATACCAAGGAAAACCATGATAGTGCCATGCATAGCACCAAACATATTGTAGGTTTCACCGGGCAATTTACCCTCTGTTAACCACTGTGCCTTCCAATCTTCAGAAAACAACCACCCCATCCATGCAGGCAGAGGTTCGTGTGGGTAGGCAATACTCCAGCGCATAACCATCATTAAATAAAATCCAAACAATAAGAATAACATCGCTGTTAATCCATATTGCAGGCCGATCGTCTTATGATCGGTAGAAAAAACGTATTTCTGGAGGAATCCAGGATTGTGGTGATCGTGATGATCGTCGTGTGAATCACTCATGACAATTGGTATGGGAAATTAGTTGTAGATATATTTAAGGAGATGGTTTACTCCGCAGCGGCAGGCTCTAGGGTTTTGGGATCAACAGGTGTCTCCATTGCGAGTTCAGCACCTTTGAGTTCACGATTATATTTCTCATTTAGTTCTTCCGCTGTAACAGGGCCCGAGCCTCGTTCCTTGGACACAAGGAGAGCGTCTTCGGCCATTTCAACGGTAATGAGTTTGTCGGCTTTATTACCAAAACTGTTTCGGATGTAGTTGAGAACGCCCGCTAGTTTTTTGGCATCCATGCCGTCGCCCATGGTAGGCATTACACCCTCATATCTTTTACCGTTGACCATGATTGGCTTATGAAGACCTTGGAGAATAATCATGGCGGGGCGCAGGCTTGGGCCAGTCACCCACTCGGAGTCGGCAAGTGGTGGAAATGCTGTGTTCCCCTCACCGCCCGGTTGGTGGCAAGTTGAGCATGAATCGTAAACTTTTTTGCCAATCGCCTTGTAAGCTACGATGGCTAATTTTGGCTTTGCACCACCACCACTAGCATTTGGTGCTGCCTTACGGATGTATCCTTTTTTGACAAAGTTTTTGTAATCAAACACGTTTCCACCAAAAAGTACACCGCCAGCAATGAGCACCACTAGAGCACTACCAAGAATCACCCACAGTGAGAGTGGCTCAGCACCCTCTGTGAACATGTGATTCTCGCGTTTAGCTGCAGCAGCATCCATGTTGACGTTCGTTGAATCGTCAAGATCAGGTTTGTTTGAAACAGAGTTGGACATGTTAATGTTTGTTAAAATATATCAGATGATGAATAGAATTAATTTTCTTCTTCTTTAACGTCAACATCCTTGGGTTTGTTGGTGAGCATATCGGGCAAAATGTCGTCACGTTTAAGTGTGAGAAGATAGCTAGTGAGTATCAGGGCTTGCTCATTGGGGATAACCTCGGTGCTTTCTGTCGTTTGTCCAGAAATAGCGAGACTATCGCCTTGGCCGTTTAGAGTATTCTCATCAAACATTTGTTTCTGAGACGGGCAGTTCGACCAGCCCATGTCTGTCTTTTGCCCTTCATTGCCTACAAATAGCTCGCTATTACGTGGATTGTATAGGTGCTCCATCACCCACTGCGCAGGGCTCATGCCGGCAGTCGCGGCATACATTTCAGCACGATGGCCAAAGTTACTGAGGTCAGGGCCTACTCTCATCCTCCCAACACGGGCAAAATCTTCATCCTTATAATCATAGTGACTAGTTTCACGGCGTGTATCTATACCTTCATCTTTATCATAGATACCTGCAGCATCTTTACGCCAAATCTGACGGCCCAAATAAGTTGGGCGAATCAGTTGAGTGTGGCAGTAATAACAACCGTTCGCGCCGTAAATGGCTGCGCCACTCATAACACGTCCCGCAACTTTCCGTTGATAATATGGAGCATCCTCATCCTCAACATTCATTTTCACTGGAGAAAGAGCTGACATCTTGGCGGCTGGGATTGCAATAATGCACATCCATGCCACGCCAAAACTGGCGAGCATTCCTATGATAAAGGTTTTGATGGTCATGGACTAAGTATAGAGTAATTAGTTTGAAATTGAGAGTCGTCTAGGCTTTGGCATTTTCAAGTTCCTCAATGTCTCCCTCGGGACCATGCGGACTGACCGTTGTGTGATCATGGCGTAACAAGGTGGGATGTGAGCTTCGGCGGCCGAGGCGAATCCACATCAGAGTTAAGTGGATAAAGAAGAAAATATTTGCGTAAAGAATGGCACACCATGCCAAAGTAGTAGCAACCACGTATGGGAACATACTCAGAACCGCCGAACTCCATGATTCATCATAAGCTCGCTGAGCCGCCCCTTGTTGGAAACCTCCAAGGATGGAACAAAATAGTACAATAAGTAGAACTCCATAAATCGAGAACCAAAAATGAGTGCGTATTAAACGACGGGAAAGCCATTCACGGCGAGTCACGCGTGGAACGATAAAATAAATGGCCCCGAACATGCACATGCTGAAAAATCCATATAGCGCGAGCACTTCATATCCATAGACTGCTGTGCTGAATTGAGTGTAAGCAATCGCATCAGGATGTGCTAGTATCAGACCAAGTACGGCGAGTAATAACATCCCAAAAATACCAGCAACGGTAAAACGTAGCGATGGGCTGTGAGCTGCTGTCTCCCCTGATTGTGATGCTGTTTTAAGAATATTTACGCCCGCCGCGATCAATGGCACTGCCACGAGCATGGCTGCTGCTGCTCCAACGTACTGAAGGAATACTGGTATGGGTGATCCCATCACAGCATGCATTCCTGCCCATGGAGCAATGATAGCAAGTGCCCAAAAACCACCCACAGAGTATGTGTAGTTGTAAATAGCACGTGCGGTAACCTTTGCCGTTATATAATAAGCGCTGGCAATCGCAATCGGTGCAAAGAACAACAGAATCATGGCCTGACGAAACCAACGGTTGATTGCAGTCGCCATCAGCGGGTGCACATCAAAAACATTCACGTAAAGATTTGCAGTGAGGTAGATCCATGGAAACCATAATAAGGCACCAAGCACATACCACTGAGAGATATAAACGTGTTCGCCGCGACGGACCCGGAAAGCGACAAGAGACCAAATCGCGATCACGGCATAGGCTGCAAGAAGTACGGGCCATACAAAGGTAGGAAACTCCATCCATTGTTTACCAGTACCAAAACCAAACAGAATACCTATGATTCCGATGGAAACCCCTAAGTTCCAAATGTGTCCCGCGACCAAGATAGTCCCAGCATTCCTGCTGGGCTGCCGGCTTAACCTAGCCATCAGCCAGATTAATACACCAAATCCTGCTTGCACTCCCCATCCGTAGACGAGGGCATTCAGATGTGCGGGGAATACCCTACCATACTGTAACT
>JABHEX010000180.1 GCA_018676385.1 Akkermansiaceae bacterium | reverse complement strand
ATATGGTCGATGAGGCAATTAGTGCTTATTCCGAGATTGAATCTGCCAATGATGCATTGGTTCTGTATCGTGAGCATGCGATACTGAAACTCGGGCACTTGTATCTTGATAAGAAAGACAATGACAAGGCATTGGAGAAATTTGAGGCTATTATGTTGCCGGCTGTTGTTGCTGATGTGCGTATTGAGGCGACACTCAATGCTGGGATTATTTATCTAGAGCAAAAGAAATACGATCTTGCTGAGAATGCCTTTAAGGCAGTGATTCTATCTGAGGAGAATAAATTCAAACCAAGTGCACAGGCTGCGCTGATGAACGTTATGTATTCTCAAAAAAACTATCAAGGTGTGCTTGATGTTATAAGGCGTGGCAGCCACAAGGGAGAAGCGGCTACCGAGGCTATGAAATTCAACGTGGCTGGTCGCAGTGCCTACAAACTCAAAGAGTATCACGAGGCAATCAAACACTTTGCTCAAGCTGAGCGACAGGTTCCATTGTCAGCGAAGGCATTTGAGGCCGGCTATTTTCGGATGCTTTGTTTCTTTAATATTCAGGGAGTAAATCTGCCAATGCAGGTTGATGCTTTCCTTGAAATTTATCAGCAACGTTATCCTAAGCACGAATATGTTCATAAATCATTAATGTTGAAGGCGGAGACACTTTTTGATCAGAAGAAATACCGTGAGGCGGCTGCGGCTTATAACAAGATTGATGTTACCAAAATCGGTGATGCTAATCAGGTGAACCTCTATTACAAACGAGGTTGGTGCCTGACTGATTCTGGCGATCATAATGGAGCTGTTCGGGATTTTACTGCTTTCCTGAAACGTGCTGCTGATGATGCACGCGCACCTCGTGTAATCGCACGTCGGGGTAAGTCATTCCTTGCACTTGCTGATCGTGGCGCGGCCCTCAAGGATTTTGATCTACTTATTAAGCGCTATCCTAAAGATAAGCTCGCAGCACTGGCTTGGCAAAACAGTGCACGCATTTGCAAGCATGATCAAGCCTATGGGGATATGATTCGACGCTATGAGGAGATGATAAAGAACTTTCCAAACTTATCCAAAGAAACTGTTTCTAACGGTTATTATTGGATTGGATGGGGCAACTATCAGATTAAGAAATACGCGGAATCTATCGCGGCCCTTGATAAGGCAGCCTTAATGGAGCCAGACAGTTACGATTATAAGGCGAGCATGCTAATAATGTACGGAAGTTATGCTTTGAAAGATAAAAGACGTTTACAGCTTGCTGTTGAAAAGCTTTGTGAAATGGGTAAAAAGAAAGACATACAGTTGCCGATTTACCGCTGGCTTGGAGTGCAGTGTTTTAATGCCGGCGAGATGGAAAATGCACAGCGCTACCTTGGGCTGGGAACCACACAAGAGGATCCTCGCCAGACACCAATGGCATATTGGAAAATGTTAGGTAAGTCGTGTGTTGAGACTGGCATGTATAAAGAAGCGCTTGTTGCTATCAAAAACTACATGGATGTTGTGGAGCAGCCGTTCTGGAAAGCTGAGGCATTGCTTGATGAATCAGTTGCACACCTTGGTTTGGAGGATTTGCCAATGGCGAAGCGGTCTGCAGAGGCGGGTCTCGCCTTGCGACCCAAGGGTAATGTTAACGCAGAGCTTCGCCTCATTTTAGGAGACATTGCATACAACAGCCAAGACTTTGCTGGGGCGGCTGCCCACTATGTGGTGGTCGTGCAATTTGCCGATGATAAGAAACTTAAGCCGGCGGCTTTATTTAAGGCGCACCAAGCACTGCAGAAGAAAGGTGATGCCAAAGAGGCGAAGCATTACCTTAACACCCTCAACGAAGAGTTCCCTGATTATCTCAAAAAAACAGACTGAGGCTACGTAAAGAGGCGGCTATTCGTCCGTAAGTGATCCTTATTTTTTATTAAAAGGATCTTTAGTCCATGTTCCCTTATTCTTGCCGAAGAGTTCCTCGGCACGTTTCCCTGGAGGTAGGCATATTGCGATGGGTTTCGCTGGGCGGCCCTGGGCATCATAGCGATAGTAAAGTCTTCTTACAGGCTTTTCAACATTAGTGGGTTTGCCGTCAGCTCCTATGATTGTAAAGGTGCGCTTAACCTGTGCGTCATACATGTATTCCCTGTCAAGGCGTCCCGTGTCTTTGTGGTAACCATAAGATACACGATAAAGAATTGTACCAATTGCGTCATGAATTTTACAGCTGCGTAGTCGGCCGTGTATATCTTTTCTATAAATAAAACTAACAGTTGTTGCCAGCTCGCCATTTCCGCCTTCTTGTGGTGCTAAAATTCGTTTTTCTAGTATTCGTTCATTTGAGCTGCGTCGAAATTCTGTGAATGATCCATCATCGTTACGCATCATACGCACGCTTTGTTTTTTCTTTTGGTTCTGGCTATACGCATTTTCTGATATTCCCGCGATCAAGAATACTGTAGCAAAGCTCAATAAAAGTGATGTTTTAATTGTTGATATCATAAGGTTGATTCTAATCCTAGTGAGGCTAGAGTGCAATGCAAGTAGCAATGATGACCTGGAAAACCCCACGCCGTACTATTGATCTAACCCATGGTGGTGTCCTCATGGGGATTCTTAACACCACACCGGATTCGTTTTCGGATGGCGGCAAGTACAACACTCGTGAGATTGAGCATGCGTTACGCATGGTTGACGAGGGTGCAGAAATTATTGATATAGGTGGAGAGTCGACTCGCCCGGGCGCGGCACCTGTGGGAATTGAGGAAGAAATTCGACGAACTATTCCGGTGATTGAAGCGTTGCGAGAGCAATCCAAAGTGCTCATCTCCATTGATACTTCCAAATCAATCGTTGCTAGGGCTGCGATTGAAGCTGGGGCAGATATTGTTAACGATGTGACTGGCCTCAGTGATCCGGAAATGGCAAGTCTATGTGCCGACACTGGGGTTGGGGTTTGCGTTATGCACATGCATGGTCAGCCGCTCACTATGCAGCAAAATCCAAGTTATGGTGACGATGGTGGGGTTATTCATGTGGTGAAGCATTATTTTGCGGAACGATTGAAATGTTTGACGGAGATGGGAATTGATTCCGAGTGTATTTGTTTTGATCCTGGTATTGGCTTTGGCAAGACGCTGGAGCACAATATTGCAATTCTATGCAGCTTAAGTGATTTGCAGCTGGATCGGCCTATTTTGTTGGGTGTTTCCAGAAAGTCTTTTATTGAAAGTATTACTGGTGAACGTGATCCTGAGAAACGTGATCACGCTACGGCCGTT
>JABHEX010000179.1 GCA_018676385.1 Akkermansiaceae bacterium | reverse complement strand
TGTCTGGAGTGATGACGAGGAGGAACTTGGTTTTGGAGAAGATGCGGAGGGAATACGCCAGAAGCTGAGTGGTATGATGCGTGAACGGCGTGAAATTCTAGTTAATGAAGAGTGGGAGATGACCGGAGGTGAAGGTTGGGACTTTGGCGATATTCCGGAAGTTACGGACGACGGTGTCTTTCCTGCGTTGGTTGATGAGGGCGAGACGGTGGGTATGCGTGCCTTCCTAGATTGTTCTGATGCTCATGAGAGCCACCGTGCCGGATGCGTAAGGCTTTTCCAGATTGATCAGGCAAGTCAGTTGGATTACGTGCACCGACAGTTTCCTCTCGGGATTGCGGGAAAGATGATGCTGCCGATGATGGAGCGAACCAAAGGTGAAGGTATGGATCAGATGCTGCGTATCGCCTGTGAGGGTGCCATGGGAATGGCACTTCCGCGTTCGGCTGATCAATTTAAATCCGTATCATCAAACGGAAAAGGTGAGCTGTTCAACTGTGCGGAAAAGGTAGCGAAAGGATTTGAAGCGATGATCGATAGCCACCGCGTTATTACTGACTGGATCGAGTTACACGAGAGCGGCCGCAACGTGTATGTGATTGCGAACGACTTGAGCGAAGAAATTGATTGGCTGTTGAGTAGTAATTTTATTTGGCGGGCTGGTTATGCCCGCTTCTGTCAATATGGAAGGTATTTCCAGGCGATGGAGGAACGTCTTAAGAGACTGCAAAGTTTACCCCAGATCAAAGATGATGAAAAACGCGAGCGAATTCAGAGACTTTGGAAGCCGTGGTTTGAGTTATGGAAAGTAGAGCCCAAGAATGCAGAAATTTGGCAGTTAGGCTGGTGGCTCATGGAATGGCGCGTGTCAGAATTTGCTCCAAGCTTCCCTCGCAAAATGAAAGTTTCTGAGAAGCGAATTGAGCAAGCGATGGCAGATCTGGACATTTCTATTTAGGTTGCGTAAGGTCTTATACATGAGATACGCATGCCTTGTGATGGGAATCCTGTTTGTATTGTTCACTTACTGGCAATTCAATGATCTAGAGCAGTATGATACCGAATGGTGGCAGGGTTGGGTTCTAACCTATGCTTTGTGTTCAATTATCTCACTGGTGACATGGGCGAAGGCTTTGCCGAGGTGGTTTTATTTCTCAATATCCATGGTGGCACTGGGAGTTGCTGTTTATTGGTCTCTTGGGATTGAATGGCATAAGACAGTTCTTTATAATGAAACAAATCCCTCAGGAAACGAGAGTGGTGGGCTCATTATTATTGGGGTTTGGTTTGCTGTTCTTGCATGGCAACAAAAAGCAGTTGGCTGTGGGAGTAATAAATCTGACCGGTGAATCGAGAGACCACCAAGCAGAATGTCCAGCGCATTGCCCACGAGTTGGGTTTTGACGATTGTCGCATATCCCGTGCTAAGGAGGCAACTCATGCTGAGGAATACAGGCGGTGGGTAGCAGATGGTTGCGCTGGTGATATGAAATGGTTAGAGAGAAATGTCGATCGCCGAGTAGATCCTGCTCAAATAATCGAACATGCCTCCTCTGTTGTGAGTTTAGCTCTTAATTATTTGCCTGCCAAAAATCATCCCGATGTGGACTACCGTATCGCCCGTTATGCCTGGAATGAGGACTACCATCATATCATTGAGGACAAGCTCAAGGAGATGAATTTGGCGATGGAGGAACTGGGGGGGACTCAGAGATACTACAGTGACACTGGACCTGTGTTGGAGCGGGATTTTGCCAATGATGCTGGTTTGGGATGGAGTGGTAAATCCACTGTGCAGATTCATCGTCGGTTGGGGACATGGTTTTTTCTGGCAGAGCTGATCACAACGCTCGATTTGCCACCTGACGAACCATTTGGTGATCATTGTGGCAAATGTACGCGTTGTATTGACGCTTGTCCTACGGATGCGATCACCGAGCCGCATAGAGTCGATGCAAGACGCTGTATTTCCTACCTCACGATAGAGCATCATGGATCGATCCCGATGGAGTTCCGTAAACTTATAGGGGATAGGATTTATGGATGTGATGATTGTTTGGATATATGTCCGTGGAATCGTTTTGCACAGGTGAGTCGTGAAACGAGATTTCACGCTCGCCAGTCGGTATTTCAGTATCGGCTTAGGGATTTCCTTGCCATTGATGATGATGAGTTTCGTCGGTTATTTGCCAAGTCACCGATTAAGCGTATCAAGCGTAATAGATTTTTGCGTAACGTCTGTGTGGCATTAGGAAATGTTGGGGGGAAGGATGATTTGCCGGCATTGGAATGTGCTATAAATGATGAAGATGCCTTAATTTCTGAGCACGCTGCATGGGCTGCTAGTGAAATTAAAAAAAGGGCGCAGCCATAGCTGCGCCCTTTGAAAGAGATTAAGAAAATAAAGCTCAACCTAAAAATACATGCGATATGCAGCCCATAAGGTAGTTGCGTCTGCATCTCCGTCAGGGGTATCCAGAGTTTCATACTCCGCACCTATCATGACCTTTGAGTTATGGCCGCATAGGTGCCAGTTCAGACCTGTGTAGATACTGTGGTGTGAGTCGCCACGACCAGAATTGACATCATGATCAAGCACGCCAGCACGGAAGTAGCGGCTATTGGATCTAATGCCCTCTTCCTCGTCGGATCCCTGATACAGGTAGCGAGCGACAAACTCAAGTTTGTCTTCAACTAGGAATGTAGAAGGCATAATGACGAGGCCGTAGAAATTGCCGTCACGATTGGGGCCAGCATAACTTCCATCACCATTGTCACCATAAATGAGATTCACCATGAGGTTCCAGTTAGAGATTGAAGTTTCGTAGGCAATAGAAGCTACCCACTCGTAACCGACGCCAACTTCATCATCTGAACTGTCTGCGTCGAGGTTGTAGAAAAAGTCTACAAGTAGATTTTTGTCATCGCAGATTTTATAACGATTGCTGAGGTAAAGGGCGTCACCATGTTCACTCCAGCCGCCAAGTGCTTCATTAGAATCAAGGCTGAGAAATCCTAAAATACCTGCCCAGTTACCGCGCTCTGCCAGAATTTTAATGCCTGTGTAGCGGTTATCGTAGATTTTATTGGAAATTGCAGAACGCTCGACGGTCTTGATTTCCTTTGAAGACATATGGGACTCATGACCCATAGCGATTTTGTGACGACCATAGGAGAAGCCGAGCGTATCAAAGCCAGCTATGTCAGTGAGCTTGTAGCTCAGAGTTAACACATCCCAGTTTTTGTAACCCCAGTTACGCCCCATGCCAGAGCGTACACCATCCTCAATGAGGTTGATATTACCCTTTAGCTTGAAGTTGTTGAGGAATACGACTTCAGCTCCAAATCGAACACGACGGTATTCATCGAGAGTATCGCTAAAGCTATCATTATTAACATCATCACCACTGATACGAGCAGCTTGCCATTGCAGCCTGCCAAAGAATTTAAGGCTTTGAATATACGGGGCGTCATCATTCTTGTATAATTTACCTACATTTTTGAAGCCACTACACCAGTCTCCGTTGTTGGGATTAGAAGTGGGCGCAGTATGTGGATTGACAACATCACCTGCGAAGGTGGTGCCAAGTGCTACTATTGATGCAGCTGTAGTAAGTTTAAATGTCTGTTTCATTTTTTTGGTTAGTATTTGGTTAGTATTTGGTTTGAGTGTCCTGCAACTGTTGGCAAGATGTCATCGACATAATAATCAAGTTATTATTCACGTGGGCATAATTACAGGGAAACAATTCCGTCACACAAGTAATTTATTTACTTCCGCTTATTTTCAGATGCCACAAGCTTGCTTTAGGCATGCGAGCGCGAACTGCCGCTTGCCAGTGGTCGGGCGCACAGGGGTGCGCAATTCCCAGCCCTTTTTTTTGCCCTCCTGATGCAGTCTTTCAGTCGGGTGCACCATGACCGCCTGTTCACAAATGTGCAGCATCGGTAAATCTGCATGGCTATCGGAAAACCCGAAGCTGTTGGGCAGAATGTCGTTTTTTGTATCGAAGCCATCCGGAAGAATATGCTGCATTTTCCTTAGCTTGTTAGATCCTTTGTTGTTGCCGCCGGGAAGATCTGGGAAAAGTGGTATACGTGGAGTCATTTCTACCTGGGTACCGAAATAGTGATCAAAACCGAGTTTCTCGGCAATGGGCTTGACCCAGATTTCTGGGCTGGCGGAAGAGAGCACGGTTGTTCTTCCGTGTTGTTTCTGCTCGGAGAGCATATCTAGCATCTCCTGATAGAAGGTTTCAGGGAAATGTTGATCGACGAATGCTTCCGCCAGTTCATCCAGATCTTCCTGGCTTAACCCCCAGAGGTAATTGAGAAATACACGCTTCAAACCATCGGAGCCTAGCAGCTTATAAAAGGGGAGTAGTGGCAGCAGGGTCAAAAGGTAGAGGCGGCGCAATGGCATGCGCTTGAGGATGAAGTTACAGAAAAGTAACTGGGTATCCCATGGGATCAGTGTCTGGTCGAGGTCGAATAGGGCGTAGCCTTTTGTTTGATCAGAATGAGTCACAGAGGTGATGCTGGACTCTTAATTTCACGATTGCAAGCCTGTGGGTGTTGTTGTAAGAGGTTTTGATTTTATGGCGCGTTTGAATCTAGTTCTGCTTGTTATGCCTTTCTGTCTTCTGGGAGAGGTAGGTGCACAAATTTATGCTGATTTTACAGTTTCCCATGGGGGTTCCCTACTGGGAACTTTTCGTGCGCGTCTTGAATACGACAAAGCACCGCGTACATGTGCTAATTTCATCGGGCTAGCGACTGGGCAAAGGGCGTGGTTGGATGAGACGACTGGTGCGATACGCAATGGCACTCCTTATTACGATGGGTTGAAGTTCCATCGACTCGATCATGATTTTGTGATTCAAGGAGGTGACCCAAGGGGTAACGGTTCTGGAGGTCCAGGGTATGGTTTTCAGGATGAGTTCCACAGTAGCTTGCGCCATAGTGGGCGGTATATATTATCGATGGCGAATTCGGGGACGAATACTAATGGCTCTCAGTTCTTTATTACACTGGAAGATGCGAGTTTTTTGGATGACAAGCATTCTGTTTTTGGAGAGGTCATTGATGATTCCAGTTACCCGAATAGTCGTGCTTTGATCGATAGTTTTACGAATGCTGTTACTTTTCCGGTGACAGAAACTACTCCTCAGATGGATATCGTAATGAACTCCGTCACGATTTCCGGGCCGAGTTTAGCAGGTTTTAATCTGAACGATCCGGCCTATTTGCTACCCACGGTGGGAGGGGTGCAGACTAAAATTGCATATAATTCAGCTACGACTGAATATCAGATGACATGGGATCGCAAGAACCAGATAGAGTATTTATCAGTATTTTCGAGTGATCTGGCCGGCTGGTTGTTTGTGTCTAACCCTTATTTGCTTAGTTTGAATGATGAGGATGACTGGACTTATACGGTTTCAGGCGTAACAGGTGACCGGTTTTTCTCACGTCTAGTGAGGATAGATTATTCATTAATGCCGAGGGCTCCAGTCAATTTGGATGATAACGGGAAGATGGTGTCGATTACTATATCGGCGAGCGAAACGGTAACGTTGACTTTCGATGGAGTTGGTGGCGGGATATGGACCCATTCCAGTGGAGGATCAGGGGATATTTCGGATGTGACGTGGAACTCATCTGCTCCTGCTGCAGGTATTTTTTCTTCTTCATCTCCACAGGCACGATTCATTCCTCTGGGGACTTTGGCTGTGACGTTTGACATGCCCGTAGGTACACAGGGATGGTATTCCTTTAACTTACCAGTCAGTTTTCATACTACCACTGGTGGGTGGACGGATGGCTCTGCGGTGATTGATAACCCTGATGGGGAAGGCACGGTGACTGTTGTAAAAAGAGTGCCTTTTACTTACACGCCATAGTGGGAGAAAGCTCGCAAGTCGTGTTGTTAGCTCTGAAATTGACCCAATGACAACCGCGCATACCTCGGAACCTATTTTTACTTTGAAGAGTGATTGCGCGTTTGAAATCCGCACGGGCGAATGCTGGGGTGTGATTGGTGGTAACGGATCTGGGAAATCAGCATTGGCACGTGCACTTGCTGGTGAGCCCTCATGGTGGAGTGGCGACCGCAAAACAACCTTGGAAAAAGTGCTTTGTGTTTCGTTTGAAGATGAATTGTCCCTTCTGGAAAGGGAGATTTACGAGGACGACAGCGAGTTTCTTGATCGCGTAGATCAAGGGAGGACTACTCGTGAGCTGGTCACCGAGCTACTGAATGACTCGGTAAATTTGGACGCTATTATTTCCATGATGCAGCTGGAGCTGTTTATTGACACTGGATTTCGTATTCTTTCGACTGGTGAGCGCAGGCGTATGATGATTGCACGTGCCTTAGCACAAGCCCCTGATATGCTGGTGCTTGACGAGCCATTTGACGGGTTGGATGTAGCTTTTACGCATCATCTGGAAGAACTAATTGCGGAGCTCAGTAAAAAATTTCCTGTAGTTTTGATTGTTAACCGTCTTTCTGAGCTGGGGAGCCACATTACGCACCTCGCTCAACTGTCACAGGGTGAGGTGAGTATCGCTGGTCCGCGGAGCGAGGTTGAACAGTCACCGCTCTGGAAGCAACTTTTGGCGGCGCATATTGACATCACATCATTGCCGGGACTTCCTCTGGAGTTTGAGCCCTACGTGCCCACTTCAGATCATCCGGTGGTGGAAATGCGGGGCGTCAATGTAGGGTATCACAAAAAACCGATCATTCACGAGCTCGACTGGACGATCATGCCGGGTGAGCACTGGAAAGTCAGTGGCCCAAACGGCTGTGGTAAATCTACCTTGGTGAACTTGGTTTCCGGTGACCACCCGCAGTGTTATGCTAACGAGATTTTCTTGTTTGGAAAACAACGTGGGCAAGGGGAGAGCATATGGGACATCAAGCGGCACATGGGATTGATGTCGACTGCACTACACCAGCAATATCGCATCACAGTGACAGTGGAAACGGTCGTACTCTCAGGATTTTTCGATAGTATCGGAGTCTATCGTCAAGCGAAGCCATGGCAACAAGACCTTACGCGAGAGTGGCTGGAGTTTCTCGGTATGTCGGCAATGAAAGGGGAGGTCTTCCAGCGGTTGTCGTTTGGGCAGCAGCGTATGTTACTCATCGCCCGTGCACTGGTAAAACGGCCGCACCTCCTGATACTTGACGAGCCATGCATCGGACTTGATCCCGCGAACAGATCTCTCGTGGTTGGGTTGATCGAGCGGATTTGTGCCAACGATCTGGCGCAGCTACTCTACATTTCACATGAGCCGGAGGATCATATTTCTTGCCTTACACATGAATTGAAGTTCGAGAAAATCAATCCACGCCCTGACATTGGTCCAGCGTATGGTGTGGCCATGGGTCAGATTTAATATCTCATCTGAATTTTTTGTAATTGGGTAAAATTACGATCATTTTTTTGTTGTGAAGTAATCTCACAGAGTCAGAAAAACCTTCGTTTTTGTGTTGGAGATCTTCTCCCGAGCACGGTCGTCAAGAAAGCTGTTTACCGGAGGCGCGCGCTTAATGTGTCGATGAAGCTCTGACATCGTGAATAATTCAAT
>JABHEX010000178.1 GCA_018676385.1 Akkermansiaceae bacterium | reverse complement strand
TTGCAATTTAAATCACCCGATTTAAGCATATGCTTGAATTGTGAATCAGAAAGGTAACATCACTAAAGCAACCACCAAGGATCGGATCTTGGAGGCCACCGAGTGTTTACTCGCTGAGCATGGATTCGAGGCGGTCTCGTTGCGCGATATCACTGGGGCTGCAGCTGTTAACGTCGCGGCAGTTAATTATCATTTTGGCAGTAAAGAGAAACTTTTTGAAGAAATTCAGTGTCGCTATATTGCACCAGTCAACGCAGAGCGCGTCAGGATGCTGAAGCGGGCGATGGCTGATGATCGTGTTGCTACAGTGCGTGATATTTTGGAGGCATTTATGCGGCCGCTGCTGACAGTAGTTAAGCGCAATGAGATGAGTGAGCGGCTTTTCTTTAAGCTCATGGGACGATGCATAGTGGATGGTCAAGGTGGTCTCCCTGATGCCATGGTTCCTGAATTCAAAGAGGTAGCTAGGGTTTTTACGAATGCACTGATGACGGCGATTCCGGGGATTCATCCGGAGGTTGTGCTATGGCGGTTACACTATACATTTGGGGTAATGGCGCAGACTTTACTACACGGCGAATTATTGGTTAAACTGACGCATGGTGCCTGTGGTGAACCGGATGTAGAGACTCAGTTTCAGCAGATGATTGATTTTTGCCATGCTGGGTTTCTATCGGGGGAAGGGATGGGTGCGTGAAAAAATTAGCTATTATTCTTTTAGGGAATGTGTTTTTGAGTGGTTGTTTTGTAAAATCGCCTGAATCATCGATAGGGAAAGTATCGGGTAAATCTCCCTCGGAATGGTCAGCGACTAAATATGCAAAATCTGGAGTAGATACTAACTGGGTGAGTCGATTTGATGATCGTAAACTTGATTTGTTAGTTAGCGAGGCTCTGAAGTCGAATTATGATATGCGTATTGCTGCGGAGCGAGTCAGACGTGCTGGTGAGGCTGCGCGTGTCTCTAGTGCAGCCTCATCACCTCAAATGTTTTTCAGTTCTGACAGTAATCGCAGAAAAAATATCTTTGTTGGTTTTCCTTTTCAAGGTTCGCAAATTTCAGAAGTTCACGGAGTAGATATGAGAATAGATTGGGAACCCGATATCTGGGGTGCTGCTCGTGCTGGTAAATCAGCGGCCTTGGCGGAATGGCAGGCTGGCGGGCAGGACTACCGCGCTGCGCGGGCATCCCTCGCGGCACAGGTATGTAAGGCGTGGTTTGCCCTTGCTGAAGGAAATCAACAGGTTGCTCTGGCAAAGGAAGCGTTACTGATTCGAAAAAAAACCGAGACATCCGTGAGAGAACGATTTGAGCGTGACTTACGCGAACAAGGGGGTTCGGCATCGCAACTTCGCCTTGCGCAGACTGATGTGGCATCTGCCAAGGCAGATCTCTCGGCAAATCAGGGGGCGGTTGAAACGGCTCGGCGACAGCTTGAGGTCTTAGTTGGTAGATACCCTGCTGGGAAACTTACAGGCAAAGTTAGGTTGCCTGATATTTCTGCAACTCCACCGGCAGGCATGCCGTCTGAGCTGCTCCTGCGCCGACCAGATATAATTGCTGCAGAGCGGCGTTACTCGGCAACGGCGAAACGTATCAAAGAGGCGAAGCTTACTCTGTTTCCGAGTTTTAAGCTGACAGGGAGTTCGGGTACGACTACCGATTCATTGAGAAAAATTATCAGTAGTGATTTTGGTGTCTGGTCCTATGGGGCAAACGTTTCGTATGCTCTCCTAACAGGTGGAAGAGTCTACAGTGAAATCAGGGTGAGGAAATCGAATCAACGTGAGGCACTGGCGTCACTACAAAAAACGGTGCTTAATGCGTTTGGTGAGGTTGAGCAGGCATTGGCATCAGAGCGATGGCTCAGCCGGCGTGAAAGTGAAATGCGTGAAGCTTTAAAGTTGGCGCGCGATGCTTCAAGATCGGCTGAGAATGACTATCGTGATGGTAACGGGGATGTGCTGACGCTGTTTACAGCACAGACGCGGCGCATCCAGCTGGAGTCGCAGTATGTTTCTCTAAGTAGGCTGCGATTAACCAATCGTATTGACCTTCACCTTGCGCTTGGTGGCGGTTTCAAAACTATCAGCCCAAATAAAGCAAGGCCATGAGTGAAGAAAAAGAAATTGAGTATAATGCGAATCAACCCGAGGTGGGGGTGATTAGGAAATCAGCGCGTTGGCTGATCATTCTGTTAGTTTTTGCTTTGGGTGTTGGTGGTTTTATCGTTCTGAAACACACAGGGCCGACAGCGAATAAAGAGGCGCCACCCCGAGTAGTTCCGGTAGTACGTGTGATCATGGTGAAGTCGGGTGAGAGCCAGATGTTTGTGAGGACACAGGGTCGCGTTGAACCAACTCACAGGACACAAGTGGCATCGGAGGTCATCGGGCGTGTCACAAAAGTGTCGAAACAGTTTAAGGCGGGAGGTGTTTTCAAGCACAATGAAATCATGCTTGAGGTTGACAGTGCAGATTATGTCTCAGCGATTGCGAGTGCAGAAGCTGCTCTAGCTGATGCCAACCTTAACTTGGATCAGGAGATGGCGCGTGCTACTCAGGCACGCCGAGATTGGGAGAAGCTAGGCCGAGGTACACCATCAAAGCTGGTGTTGCGTGAGCCTCAAATTACTAGCGCGAAAGCCAGAGTGTCCGCAGCAAAAGAGGCTTTGGGGAAGGCGTTACGTGATTTGGAGAGAACCAAAATACGTGCTCCCTACGATTGCCGCGTGCAGTCTGCCAATACGGATATTGGTTCCTATGTTATTGCTGGGGCTAAACTTGCAGAGCTATATTCACTCGATAATTTTGAGATCCGGATGCCTGTTACGATGGAAGATCTGGGGTATCTGAAATCCACGGGACAGGGGTTTAACGGCTCGGATGTTACAATATTTGCCGAACTTGCAGGACAAACATGCCAGTGGACTGGTAAAGTTATTCGTAGTGAAGGTAATGTGGATCGTAATACCATGTCTACCCATCTTGTTATGCAAGTGGACATAAACAACAGAGGAGGGGTTTTTAGTTTACCGCCTGCGGGACTTGTCGTTAGGGCTGAGATTACCGGGAAGGTCATTGATAGCGTAACACAAATTCCACGCAGTGCATTACGAGAAGACGACACTGTTCTTACTCTAGATAGCGAAAACAAATTACTGATCACCTCTGTCAAGATTGCTCGAACGATGGAAAAAACAGTGCTTGTTTCTTCGGGGCTTCCAGATGGCATACGGGTGATTGTCAGTCCTATCGAAATGCCGGTCAACGGCATGGAGCTCGATGTAGAGAATTATAGTGCCGAGAACGAATTCACTACTCCCTGATTTACGATGCAGAAAGCCATCCATTGGTTCAGTAAGAATCACGTCACAGCAAATTTTATTATGCTGCTGGTGTTGCTTGCAGGTTTTACCACTTGGTTTAAACTGCGCAAGGAAGTGTTTCCCAATATTGCGCTTGATGCTGTGCTCATACAAGTGCCGTTTCCTAATGCCACTCCGGAAGAGGTAGAGGACGGAATTATTTTGCCAGTTGAAGATGCAATAGCCGATGTCGATGGGATTAAGCGCGTCACAGCGACTGCGATGGAATCGATGGGTGCAGTCACCGTGGAAGTGGAAAACGGCTACGATGTTCGTGAGGTCATGAGTGATCTTAAAACCAAAGTGGAT
>JABHEX010000177.1 GCA_018676385.1 Akkermansiaceae bacterium | reverse complement strand
GAAGATGCAGAATTAATTACACAAGAAGCCTACAAAAAAATCTTCGACTACTACGAAAGTAAAGCCAAGATATCGATCGCCCCGTAATATCGACGGGAAATAGCGTCGTTTACTTGGCCATCGACTTCAGCCAAGTCTTAAAGAACAGGTCCTTCTCATCCTGCGGATTGGCTTCTCCGCCGCCGAACACCCCGACATCCGCAGACGCTGGTCGCTTCATCAGAGTCACTTTGACTTCCATTTCCTTTATACCCCGCAATATATGCAGGGTGACCGTGTCATCGGGTTGCTTCGACTTGATGTATTCGCCAAAACGGGTGACGATGCCAAAATCTACCTGCTTAAAACCAAACCGGGCATTTGCTGGTGGTATTTTTGCCTTACCGAACTTAAGCGTATCCACACCCAGAATCGTGTCGTTTATTTTCAGCCCCGCTTTTTCCCCAGGGGTGTCGACCATTACAAAGGTGATTTGAATTCCCGCCAACTTTTCTTTTTTCTCTTGGCCTTTATCCGCCGGATCCATGATGGCGATCTCTTGCATACGGATACCAATGAAGCCCTTACCCTTGCCGAACTTTCTCTGGATCGCCGTTTCCTTCATTAGTACGTAACAGCGCGACTTCGCCTCAGGCTGTCTGCTCCCATTCCATAACTTGTAAAGCTGCTCGGGCGATGACTCGAGGTTTTTTTTCGCCCACACCTTTAGTTCCGCGTAAGCCTTACTACGGACATCGAACTCATCCGAGTTCATCTTGTCCAGCAATGCATCTGATGGCTCGGCAATAAGCGGAGAACATAGCGCACCCACGAATGTCATCAGCGCCCAACGACGGACATACCAATTTCCAGTTATCATACAATCTATATTAATCTTCTTTTCGGGTGATGCAATGCATCTTCATTAGAAAAGCGCATCCGCCTCAGCTACTTGTCTACAAACTCGAGCGATAGGTCGAGTGCCACGGCTGAATGCGTCAACGCCCCCACGGAAATAAAATCGACACCCGTTTTAGCAATATCTGCGATGGTATCGATGTTCACACCACCACTCGCCTCCAGCGCAGGACCAGCCTCACCGCGCATTCTTACTGCCTCGGCCATTGTTTTATTATCCATATTATCTAACAATAGATAGTCCACACCATCCATGGTGAGAAATTCCCCGACCTGATCCAGTGTCTCAGTTTCCAGTTCCACCTCGACGCCGGGACGGTCATGCTTCAGCTGGTGAATCGCCAACTGAAGCTCATCCAATCCATCTTGTGCTGCAAGGTGGTTGTCTTTGACCATCGCACGATCATACAACCCCATACGATGGTTCGTTCCACCACCTGCTAGCACGGCAGCCTTTTCCAATGCCCTCCACCCCGGAGTCGTCTTACGGGTGTCCAGAACCTTGGCTTTGGTTCCTTCGACCAGTGCAACATATCGCGCGGTGTTGGTTGCTATACCCGAGAGCCTCTGCAGAAAATTCAAAGCGGTCCGCTCGGCCGTCAGTATCGAGCGCGATGCACCATCAATCTCCAGCACCTTGTCACCATAGCTTACTGGCTCACCGTCATTCTTTAACACCTTCAGTTCTATCTCGGCATCTACCCGGCAAAATACTTCAACCGCAACATCCATTCCTGCCAACACTCCATCTGCCTTAGCATGAATGTATGCAGATGACTGTTGACCCTCTGGTATAAAATAAAGCGAGGTTATATCGCCGTCACCAATATCCTCTCGAAGCGCGAGATCGATCAACTCTGCGGTCATATCATCTTCCATAAGCTAATGATTTATCAGCAGGCACGAATTGACAACACCCAAGCTCATTGAAATTTCCATTGTTAATCATCGAATTTCTGGCAGAACCCGTCCGCGAAATGCTTGCCATCCAAAACCTGCACATTGAATTTGGTGCGAGAGTCATCTTTAAGGACCTCTCGTTCACTGCGCATGCAAAGGAGCGAATCGCATTCGCCGGGCACAACGGGGCTGGAAAATCCACCCTGATGAAGTGTATCGGTGGTATTCTTGAGCCAAACGGCGGCAAGATCGTCAAACCAAAGCACTGCGACGTTGGGTATCTGCCACAGGAAGGAATCCATATTCAAGGGATCACACTTTGGGACGAGGTCGAGTCTGCATTCGCCGAAACGCGCGACCTTCAGAAGAAAATCAATGCCCTCTCGGAAAAACTCCACAGTCTCGACCCACGCTCCGCTCCCTACTCAGATCTACTTCACGAAATCGGTGACCTCGAACTAAAACTCGACGCCGCCGATCCAGGAACTATCAAACCAAAAATGGAATCGGTGCTCACCGGGCTGGGATTCAAACGCACCGACTTCACACGCGACTGCGCTGAGTTTTCCGGCGGTTGGCAGATGCGTATTGCTCTGGCAAAACTCCTCCTGATTCAGCCGCAGGTTCTTTTGTTAGACGAACCGACCAACCACCTCGACATCGACTCGCAAAAATGGATGGAAAGTTATTTGGTAAACTACCCCGGTGCTATCTTGATCATTTCTCACGACCTCGCACTGCTCGACATGCTGACTACTCGCACCATCGCCTTCCACCATGGTCGCGCTGAAGAATACGCTGGTAACTATTCATTTTACGCCAAGGAGTCGGTCCTCAGAAAAGAAATTCTCGTCAAACAATATAAAGCCCAGCAACGAGAGATTAAGCAGATCCAGGACTTCATCGATCGGTTCCGCGCCAAAGCCACCAAAGCAAAACAAGTTCAAAGCCGCATCAAGCAGCTAGAAAAAATTGAGGTCATCGAAATCGAACAGGACGACGCCGTGATGAGCTTCCGGTTCCCCGATCCCCCCGCCTCCGGCCACAGCGTTGCCACACTGGAGAATGCCAGCAAAGCGTACGGCAATATCAATATTTTTAACGACTT
>JABHEX010000176.1 GCA_018676385.1 Akkermansiaceae bacterium | reverse complement strand
TCAAAACCCCAAGGCTCAAACGCGTGCCCGTCTCCCTCCAATGAAAACGCGGCGTTGTCTAAAAATGTAAACTCACGGATAGCACCAATTCCGCCGCGCCATTGTCCTGGAGCAATAGCATCTTCTCGCAGTTCATACCGATCCACCCTTATTGGGATATGGGATTCGATATCTTCAATAGGATTATTGCGTGTATTGGCATAAAGTGTGTCAACCGCGTCCATTCCGTCAATGCCGAAACGTCCACCATAACTGCCCTCCATGATTTCCATATGCACCCAATGTTTACCTTCATTCAAACCGGAAATTGCTACAACTCTTAAGTTCCCTATGCCAGCCGATACCTGGCGAGGAACTACTTGCGCGAAGGCTTTCATAACGGTGTCCGCCAATTGGTTTCCAGGGCAAAAACGAGCGATCACCGGCGCTGGAAAAATGGGATTTGCCAGACATCCCTTTGGAGCTATAATTTTGATTGGCCTGGTAAGGCCCGAATTCTGGGGAATGGAACCATAGGTGACAGTGTCCAAAAGAATGGATCTGATTGTCAGCCAGACCGCACAGTCAACAGTTCCGACAAGTGGCATATTGATGGGTTTATCAGGAATCTGAGGTGCGGTTCCCGTGAGATCGACCGTCAGACCATCCCCCCGCACTTTCAATGTCACGACGATAGGAAGATTTTTTCTGGAGAAATCCGAATCATCCAAAAATCCGTCAAGATAGGTTTTTGCACTGTAGTCTCCATCAGGCAAAGCACTAATAGCATTCCGCATCAGGCGTTCTGAGTAATTCATTAAATCTTCAAAAGCCGCCATGATGGTGCCTATGCCATTTATTGATACCAACTCCAGAAAACGCGCAGACCCGATGCGAGCTGATTCTATTTGCGCCTCCATATCACCGACAACTAGTTCATGCGCACGTATATTGGCGCGTAAAATATGCCATACAGGCTCGATTTTTTGCCCCTGATCATAAACCTTTATGGCCTTGAACTGGAGGCCTTCGGCATAGGTATCCACCGCGTCAACAATACCACAGCTTCCTGGTGACAAGGCTCCTATATCTAGATGATGAGCTGTTGTTACAGACCATCCAATCAACTCATGGTGCAGAAAAATAGGTACACAAAAGGCTACATCAGGGCCGTGGCTGGCACCACCGTAAGGATCGTTGTGCATAATAACGTCACCGGGGCGGATTGGATCTTGTCGTGCGGCCATCACTTCTAAGACGTTACGTACATAGCCAGGGATTGGACCAGACTGCAGTGGCGTAGACATTTTGCATTCACACATTTGACGTCCCGTTGCATCGGTCAAAGCTGCGCCAAAATCTTCAGATTCACGAATAATTGAGGAATAGGACATTCTCATTAGCTTATGTCCCATCTCTATGGCTATATTTTCCAACCCGCCTTGTATTACAGCTGCGGTCACAGGATCAATGCGGGTCATGTCATAGCCTCCAACTTAATTATTAAGCTTCCCGATGGGTGCACATAAGCAGATGTTTCTGGGGGCAGGACTGTCGTGCTATCTTTTTGTAATAAAATGGCGGGCCCAAAAAATGTCTGTCCAATAGGTAACAGATCACGTTTGAAAACGTCTGTTTTAAAGCTGTCTAAGCCAGAGGAGCTCCGAAAAACGCAGTCACGCGTGCTTTGCAGGGCCGCTTCAAAGCTGCCCTCAGCGCTGGGATTAAGATTTGTGAGCTTGGGTAAATTACCCACTGCTGTGCAACGTATATTCACAATCTCGATTGGGCTATCTTCGAAGGTATGGCCATATTCGGTTCCATGAATTTTATGAAAATCTCGCCAAAGCTGTTCAACAGCAAGAGGGTTTATGCGTCCATCGTTAATGGCAACTTTTAATTCATAGCCCTGCCCGACATAACGTAGATCACCCGAGCGTTGAAACGAGACCTCAGATACATCTATTCCATCCGCTGCAAACCGAGCTGTTAGCTCGCTTGCCATCGCATTAAAATCATTTTCAATTCGAACGAGATCAAGTGAGGATGATATTTGAAACTGGGTCCTTATTGCTTCATATTTCAGGTCTGCTGTTAACAACCCCATTGCCGAAGAGATGCCAGGATATACTGGAACAATTACCTCTGGCACCTGTAGCATCTTAGCCACTTCGGCACCGTGCAAGGGGCCAGCACCGCCCATGGCCACAAGTGTAAAATCGCGAGGGTCTATTCCCTTCTGAACTGTCCGTGATCTTATTGCATTAGCCATATTAGAATTCAAAATTGTTAATACGCCTTCTGCCGTCTCCAAGATGTCGAGGCCCAGCTCATCTGCGAGTTTGCCAATAACTTTAAACGCTGCTTTTGTGTCTAAAGTCATGTCCCCACCCAGAAAATCGTTGGTCTCAAGCCTTCCTAGAACCAGATTAGCATCTGTAACGGTTGGGTGCGTGCCCCCATTACCATAAGCAGCAGGTCCAGGAACTGCACCGGCACTTTGGGGACCAACCCTAAACGCGCCACCAGTATCTACGTACGCTATGGATCCTCCGCCGGCCCCTATCGTGTGAATGTCGAGCATCGGCATCAATAATGGAAACCCAGCTATGGATGTGGAGCGTGCATCTGTTTCCACAAATTTTCCATCTATTGAAAGCCCTATATCGGCTGAGGTTCCACCAATATCGAACGTGATTAATTTAGAGCGGTCACATTTTTCGCCGATCCAACTCCCACCCAATACCCCTGCAGCCAATCCAGACATTAGCGTAAGAGCAGGGTTTTCTAAGATCATCCGGGGGGTGGCAACTCCACCATTGGATGCCATAATGCGTAGCTCGCCACCAAGACCTAGCTCTTTTAAAGCAGTGTTTAGCCCACCTATATAAGTTCGGACTTTAGGTCCAACAAAAGTCGCTAGGGCGGTTGTTGTAAATCTTTCAAATTCACGAAATTGTGGTGAAATAAAAGATGATGTCGTAACGTAGGCTTCAGGCATTACTTCTTCGACTAATTCTTTTGCCCGCAGTTCATGTTCAGGGTTTAGGTAGGAAAATAGAAAACAAATTGCTACGGATTCGATGCCGTCAGCAAGCAATTCCATAGCAGCTTGGCGGACGCCTTCTTCATCTAGTTCATACAGCACTTCACCAGTTGGCGGTATTAATCGCCCACCAACTGTTTTTCGATAACGGCGTTTGATCAGTGGGCGGCTTTGCCAAGGAAGTTGCTGCATGATTGAATAATGCTCGACACGCTGATGACGACCTATATGAAGTATGTCTCTGAACCCATCATTTGTGATCATGCCAGTTCGAGCGCCCTTGGCTTCTAAGACGGCATTAGTCGCTATAGTGGTTCCATGAAAAACATAAGCAATATCTTGCGCCATAACAGCATTCTGGCGGCACAAAGTTTTTATTCCCTCAACCACGCCAATGGATGGGTTCCCTGGCGTGGTTGCGACCTTGTGTATGCCTAAGTCTCCAGTTTCCAGATCGCAGTAAATTAAATCAGTAAACGTTCCACCAACGTCGACGCCAATTGCCTTCATAGTTTACCCCTTTTTCTCTTGGAGAAATTGAAAACTATTTTTCTTAAGTTTACACCCAAGACCTCGGCATAACCAGTCTTTTCGGTTCATCATGTATGTATTTCCCTCAAAACCACTTGTTTGCGAGTGGTGCAGCGGCTAAATTTTTTGGATTTATTTCTATATTTCCTGATTTTGAGCAAACTTATCCCACCTGTTTAGCCTCCAGTAGACCGTAGAGAAGAAGGAACTTTGCACCGTTCTGGATATTGTGGACGATAACGGCTTAGCCATAAAAAATCATGTTTCTGACCAGGCCAATTAGCCGCGTTCGAGCCAGTCTGTATCGGGATTTATAGGTGGTAAAGGGGCGCTCTCCGCCGGAGCGCGTCACGGCAATCTTATCATTTCTGATAAGATCTGCAGCGGACAGTGGATGGCCGCGATACCCCTTGCGCTGCACCTTATCTTTGATGCCAAAGCTCTCCAGCTTTTTGAGTGTGGCGCGCGAGGAATAGGCCGCGTCTGCATACAGTGCTACCTCATCGCCCAGCAAAAGCGTATCACATTCGGTGCCATCATGGGCGTTTCCCGGCGTTACGGTTTGGGCGTGGATGAAGCCGTCCTCATCCACGTTGGTTTGGATCG
>JABHEX010000175.1 GCA_018676385.1 Akkermansiaceae bacterium | reverse complement strand
ATTGTCCGAGCAGATCATGATCAGGGTGTTGTCGTAGATTTTTTTCTCCTTGAGAAACTGAACCAGCTTACCCGTTGTCTGATCGATGCTGTCAACCATCCCGGCAAATGCCATCATGCGGCGCACGTCCCACGCTTTCTCTTTGTCTGTTAGGGAACTCCATGCTGGGACGAGCTTGGGTCGGGGTGCTTGTTTCCAATCTTTCGGGATCAGGCCCATTTTGATCTGCTTCTGATGGCGCGCCTTCTTGAGTTGATCCCAACCAGCTTCGTAAACGCCTTGGTATTTATCGTAGTCCGCTTTTTTAACATGCAGTGGGTAATGCGGGGCGTTGTGCGCGATGTAGAGAAAAAATGGCTTATCAGGCGACTCTTTGATCGTCTCGCCGAGGAAACGCTTCGCGAAGTTGATATTCGCGTCCGTGGTGTAGAAATCATCACCAAAATCCGACCACGACTTACCATTAAGACGGAATGTTTTGTCGCCTTTAAAAAAATTCGTCGCACCAGACAGGTGGCCAAAATATTTCTCGAACCCACGGTCGGTCGGCTCCTTGGTCAGGTGCCATTTACCGACCATCATCGTGGCGTAGCCTGCCTTTTTCATCACCTCGGCAACAGTGACGCCACGGTTCAATTTTGAATCCCCCGCCTGATCACTGTAGAGACCTGTGAGCAAGGACACGCGCGACGAATGGCACTTCGCCGTGTTGTGAAACTGTTGAAAACGGATGCCATTTTCAGCTAACTTATCGATGTGAGGTGTCTTAATTTCACTGCCGTAGCAACCAAAGTCCGAGTAGCCGAGATCATCGACCATCATGATGATGATGTTCGGGCGAGATGCGGCTTGCGCCATAGACACACATACCAACATGAACACGGCAATGAAGTTAAGCGGGTTGGACAGGCGTGGATGTATCATGGATCTAACTGCTTGATGGTTCATATGGCTGCATCCACTATTGGTATTATAAACATTTATTCACGCAAAAAATTCTCGACACGCTAGGTTCCGGCTTCGCAGCGGAACATCATCACTAACGACAACCGGTTACACTTTCCTGAAATAATCGCGCACCCATCGGGGTAATATTGCCTGTTACCCAATTCACTCAATATGCAACGTCGTAGCTTTCTCAAAATCCTAGGTGCCTCATCGGTCACACCCGCAGCTCTCACCGCAGCCACCAGTAAACGCAATCCAAGTGACATCCTTGTGGATGCCGCTACTTTTTCCAATACGGGCGGCTGGGTTGTCGACCCCCAGTTCATCGAACAAATGGGCTCACCTTACCTGCTCGCTCACGGTATGGGTAAACCTGTTGCCAACGCATCAACCATGGTAAATGCCAAGAAATCAGGCGAATACCATGTCTGGGTCCGAACAAAAAACTGGTGCCCTGGCGATTGGGATGCTCCCGGGAAATTCCAAATCGCTGTCGGCGGCAAAAAATTAAAAACCATCTTCGGAACCCAGGACGGCTGGGCATGGCAGAAGGGTGACACGATCAGCCTGAGCGAAGGAGAAAACAAACTGGAACTGATCGACCTCACTGGTTTTGATGGCCGATGCGATGCCGTTTTCTTTACGGAGGATGCCAACTTCTCACCTCCAAACAAACTCGATGATCTGGCGGTATGGAGAAGGCACCAGCACGGGTTGAACATCGACGTCGATGAGACCCATGACTTCGATCTGGTCATCGTTGGAGGTGGTATCGCAGGCTGCGGAGCTGCACTCGCAGCGGATGAACAAGGGCTCAAAGTAGCCCTCATCCAGAACCGCCCGGTTCTCGGCGGTAATGCAAGCAAGGAAATCCGCGTCCACACCCTCGGCATCCACGGCAAAGTTTCCCGTATCCTGAAAAAAATCGACACCAAACACTGGCCTAACAACTCCCCGGACGCGATCAAAGACGATGCCAAACGCCACGCCTCGTTAGAAGCAGCCAAAAACGTCACCCTGTTCCTCGATTACTCAGTCACAGATCTAGAAATGGACGGCAAGTCAATCGCTAGCGTCGAGGCTCGCAGTAACACGGCCAACAAAAGAATCCGCGTCAAGGCCAACCAGTTCATCGACTGCTCAGGCGACGGCATCATCGGGTTCAAGGCAGGTGCCACCTTCCGCTACGGCCGTGAGTCAAAAAACGAATTTGGCGAAGCATGGGATAAATTTGGCGATCTCTGGAGCCCTGAAAAAGAAGACAACCGCGTCATGGGAACCACCGTCATGTGGCGTAGTGTACAAGGCAAAAAAGCCAGCGCATTCCCACCCACCCCATGGGCAAAAGACGTTGCCAAAACCTACGCCGAACCAAAAAGCGAATGGTACTGGGAATACTCGGATAACAACAAACACCAAGTTCACGATGCCGAGGCGATCCGCGACCACATGTTCCGTGCAGTTTACGGCAATTTCTCCAATGTAAAAAAGAATCCCATCAACGCAAGGCTGAAGCTCGAGTGGGTGGCATACATCGGCGGTAAACGCGAATCACGCCGCATCATGGGCGACCACATCTACACACAAGACGACATCACCGGCCTGACCAATTTCCCGGACAGCGTCGTCGTCGAAAAACGTGAAATCGACGTTCACTACCAGAAAAGCCTCAAAGGATTCATCGTCGATTTTATTTCCAAGGCTCTCTTCATGAAACTCAAAGGGCACTACTACATCCCCTTCCGCAGCCTCTACTCGAAGGATGTTCCCAACCTGATGATGGCCGGTCGCTGCTTCAGCTGTTCACACGTCGCCCTCGGCGGACCACGCGTGATGAACACCTGCGGTCAGATGGGTATAGCCACAGGCTACGCCGCCGCACTCTGCAAAAAATATAACACCAATCCTCGTGGTATCACTAAAAATCACATCAAAGAGCTTCGCAAACTGATCGGATTCAAGTAGGAAACTGACGTTGAAACGCTTCCTCTACATCGCACTCCTATTTCAGTTCCTCGCTTTGTTAGGAACTGGGGTTCTGCGTTTTGTGATTCCTTTTAGCATCGAACTAAGCCGATTGCACATCTTCGCAGGTGCCGCGACCGGCACATTGATTCTCATCCATATTGTAGATCGGTTACGCCTTCTCAAACTCAAATTCAAACCACGCAACGGTAAAAAAACCTGGGTGATCCCTGTTGTCTCGCTCCTAGCATGTGCAGTGTTCTGGCTCGCCGCATGGTACGGCGCACCAGGAGTTTCTCATCTGATGAATCTCAGTTACGAACAACGAAACCACGCTGCCATTTTCCGACTCCAAGACAACATCGCTAGCAAAGAAAACAGCTCGTTCCTGCGCACCGTCAAATTATCATCTACCGGCGCATCTATCGATATTGAATTGCTCTGGGGAAATAATCCCAACGGTTCAGCCGTCGCTATCTGGGCAGAAACCAAGTCGGGCAGTATTATCGAAACCCTCTACCTAACAGGATCCCTAAAATACAGCGAGTCTCACGACTGGGAAGGGGGCACAGCTAAACGCGGCGAAACCCTCCCTGTCTGGCGCCACCGCTACACCGCCGTGTGTGGCGTCGATCCCTTTGGTGAGGTTGACCTCATTTCACAACCAACCGTCAACCACCAGTGGTTACTCGACCAGAAACTCGATGAAGCCAAAGAGGGATTTGTTATCTACGTCGAAGTCAATCTCCCGGGAGATCGCACCCCATCGATTATCTACGCTGCCAATATCGAACCTGAAACCCAGAACCCCTACACCCTACTCAACTTACTTGCTCACAGTGGCGGTAGCCAAAAAGATGGTGAACTGAACTACAACCTCAATGAGCTTCCCATGAAGCATGATATCATTGAACGTATTCTCTTAAAAACCCGCTGGAATCAGTAAAACCGACCCAAGGACAACTTCATTTTTTTATTGGCGATATCATCAAATCCAATAATCTCAATCAAGACAGCAATTTAACCTATCCATTTCCATCATGAAAACTATATCCACAATCTTACTCGCCAGCTTCTCCACTTGCTTATTTATCAGCGCCCATGAAGGACACAAACACGCCCCAAAAGGACACGCCTTCACTGAGGTTGTTCGCACCGGACAAAATGCGTTCATCTACGAAACCGCCCCCGGATTTGGAAAAATCCCCAATGGAGCCAAACTCGGCCCAACTCATGGAGGAGTCGCCGTTGACAAAAATGGACTGATTTATACCAGCACCGACGGCGAGCAATCTATCGCTGTATTCAAACCAGACGGTACTTTCGTGAAGGCAATGTCCCCCGAACTCAAAGGTATTCATGGGCTTAATATTGTCACTGAGGGGGACAAGCAGTTCATCTACTGCGCACAACTCAAGAAAAACCGCGTCGTAAAGCTCGACCTTGAGGGCAATATTAAACTGACTATCCCCAACGAAAATACCGGAGAAATTCCCGGTGGCACTAAAGGCCTCACTGCCGTTGCTGCAGCACCAGATGGATCGATATTCATCAGCATGGGATACGGATCTAACAAAATCCATAAGTTCGATAAAACAGGCAAGCTCATCAAATCATGGGGCGGCCGAGGTAAGGAGGAAAAACTCTACAGCACACCTCACGGTCTTGGTATCGACATGCGCTATGATCAACCCCGCCTGCTGGTTTGTGACCGTGCCAAACGCCGCCTGGTTCACCTCGATCTGGACGGTAACTGGATCGGTGTGCACACCACAGGATTGCGCAGGCCATGCGCAGTTTCTTTCCATGGCAACCACGCTGCCATTGCCGAACTTGAGGCACGCGTTGCCATCGTCAACAAAGAAGGCAAAGTCGTTTCTGTCGTCGGCGACAACCCAAATAAAAAACAGTGGGCAAACTTCAGAGTAGCACCCGCTGACCAAAAATCTGGCATATTTACAGCCCCCCACGGACTAAGCTTCGATAAAGCTGGCAATCTTTACGTACAGGACTGGAATGCTACAGGCCGCCTCACCAAACTTAATCGAGTTCACGAGTCAGATTAACACATTGCTAAACAAAGACGAGCTGCATAGAATCATCAATCTAATTCACTAACAACTATGCCACGAGTCACTATCTCAGAACCGGGAAAGACCCCGCAGCCATATCGCTTTAAGTTGGAACGTAAGATCGTCAAGATCGGACGCAGCAGCGAGAGCGACATCATCATTGATTGTGGATCTGCTTCCACGAACCACTGCACGATGGAACGTGTTGATGGTGGTTATATCCTACGAGACAACGATTCAACGAATGGGATCAAGCAGGATGATACCTTAATGAGTGTCATCGACCTTTTCGACGACATGCAAGTTCTCATTGGCGATGTGCCGATGAAATTTCAGCTATCAGAGTCTGAGATTCAAGACATATCAGAGGAAGAATTCAGCACTCATCAAAAAAAGAAACTCCCTCCAAGTCACCCTAAAAAAAATGAGGTGACTCTGCCCCGCAAAACCTCACCGTCGCCCAGTACACCACGCTCACAGCGCCCGCTCCCAACGGTGCAAAAAAACACACCCCCTATGAATGCTTTCGTGGTATTCATCCTCATGATTGTCGCGATTGTCGCAGGTATGACGATACGCCACTACAAAGAAACCGGAAACATCCTACCTGTTATCTGGATGGAGGGAAAATCTGGCAAATTACCAGCCGATACTGCAATAAAGAAAGCATTAGACGAGGAGGAAAACGAGTAATCGTAGCATGCCCTCATGTGGCCATAAACGTTTATAAGTTGTGCCAAATTCAAAATATGAACTCACACAATTGAAACCATCACCACATGCGCCCCTAGCTATTTAGTCTGACACACATCACGGTCATACCTGCTATTTACGAGACCTTCATGAACACAGTTAGTCTTGGCCAGAGACCTATCCAGACTAAACCACCTCTGGCATCACCGCCTTCTCAAGCCATTCAGCAAGCTCAGTCACACGCT
>JABHEX010000174.1 GCA_018676385.1 Akkermansiaceae bacterium | reverse complement strand
TCTCTTCGCAGGACGGGTAAGTCTTCTTCGCACCCACGGCTTTGGCCAGAGCGGCACAGCGACCGGGGTCGAGATCAGTGGCCGCCACCACTTCAACATTCGGGTGATTCTGATAGAAAAATGTCGCACCAAACTTGCAGAGGCCGTATCCGGCGATGCCAACCTTGATCTTACGATCCGACACCGACTTCCAACCTTTGGCTGCATTCGGATCATCCTTGGTTTTTTCAAATCCTGGGATGACTTTCCCATCGGCATCCTTGGGTGCTTCTTTGGCGGCGTCTGCGCTTTCCATCATGCCTGCCATACCAAACATAGCGCCCATGCCACCCATGCCGTGCAGGAATCCCCGGCGTGACATGCCGCCTTGTTCCAGGTTTTCAAAAAGACTTTCGTTATTGTTGTTCAGTTCTTCGTTATTCATGATGTTTTTTCTACGTTGGTGCTGTTGTGATTCTAGAGATTTAAAAAATGACGGTTCTTACGGTTTTCCGGTGAAATCGAATAGATAAAGGACAACACCAGTGTGGCAACTATACCACCATTGATGGTATTGAAAACCCACCACAATCCGGTTGTCGGGCTGGAGGTAGTAGGTGATGTAGTTGGCGGTCTGAATGGCGCGCTGGCGCATCGCCTTGTCACCGGTGGCCGCGCCCAGCTCATGGAGCATGCTCGCCCAGTTCAGGCTGTGGATTCCCATGACGACATTGCATTGCAGCTGCTCGCGGATTCCTTCGGCCGGTTCGAAGCCTTTGATCTTGTCGAGAAAGGTTTTTTCGACCCAGTGGTTGAGTTCCATGGCGATCTCAAGGTAGCCGTTCTCCTTGGTGCGGTTGGCCAGCAGGTAACGAATCGTATCGAGGCAGTCGTAGTTGGTTCGTCCCTTCGGACTGGGAACGATGTCCTCGTAAAAGCCCCGAAACTCCTTAGTCTTGATCGGGCCATTGAGCAGCCAATTCCAGGCCAGGTCGCGCTTCGCCTCGTAGCGGGTTGTGCCCTTCGTTGCATCGAGTCGCTCAAACAACATCACAGCGTAGATTACGCTGCTGGTGAATTCCTCGATCACCTTTTCGGTTTTTGGATCGACTCGGAACGGCCAGGTGCCATTCGGGCGCTGACGTTTGCTGAGTGTATCGGCGATAGCCTCAGCAGCGGTGTAAAATCGTGCTTCGCCGGTGGCCTCGTGTAGGTCGATATAGGCCAGCGCCATGATCGCCGCCTTGTCCGGCATCAGCCCGGATTTGTCGCGGAACCCACCGGGCTTCTTTTCCTGAAACGTGCTGTAGGGAAGATTGGCATATGCCCAGACGGCAGGAGTGCTGTGGGCGATGTTCCAGTCCGCCAGCTTCTCCGCCTCCTCGAGTGCACGGTCATCCCCGGCATATCTCGAGTAACCAATCAGGGTGCGGATCATCAGGGAGTGATGAAATGCCGGGTAGGAGACGAAGCGGTCCACAGAATTGGGGAAAGGCGTGCCATCTTGCTGTAGGTTCGAGTAATAAACCCACGGCATCTGGGTGTTCCCCTCCTCGTCAACGAGAAGCTTCGGGTCTCCTTTAAACCACTTGAGGTGGTCGTCGAGCAGAAACGACATGCCGCGGCGTATCGTTTCATCGTAGGACTGAAGCGGCAATAGCTTGCCATCGGCATCGCGTTTGACCTCGGCAACCGTCATCATCGACTGCCAGTTCACCGGCCCTGCAAAGATTCCGGGTAGAATGACGATGCACAGTAAGATGCCCATAACGGCAATTTTGCTAAACTTAGAGTTTTTGATGGTATTAACGAGGCTGCTTGAATGAAGGCTATATGCACTTTGTAGTCTTAGAGGCTAATAACATCTTACTCGATCCATGCATAAATGGAATAGAGAGAAACCGTCAAATTCATGCACAAATCCGACTTTATGGGTCGACAAACCCACGAACCTGGCAGACGCGTCGGTAGTTCGCGGGTGCTAGGCCAAAGCGGGTCTTGAAGCTGCGAGAGAAATGGAACGCGCAGTTGAACCCGCAATCCTCGGCGATGTCCTCGACTGTCCTATCGGGGTAGGCGAGTAGCCGTGACGCCCGCTGGAGCTTGGCCTCGATCAGCCAAGCTTTCGGCGGCATTCCGGTGTGCGCTTTAAATAATCGACTGAAATAATCAACGTTGAGGCCGCAGGCGTTGGCCCAGTCGGCTATGGAAAGATCCTCACCCATACGCTGCTGGATCCATTTCTGGGCAGTGAGCACGTGGTGGATCGTCTTCGGATTGCCCTCTGCTGTGCCGGGGTCGGGATCGAGCGCTTCCTGAAGTTCCGCTAACCATTGGAAAAGAGCACTCGTCACATGCAGATTGCGCCAGCGGCTCTCGGACTCCAGGACTTTGAGCACGTCGACGAACCGTTGCTCGTAGGTTTTTCTGTCGTCTAGCCGGTAATGACGCTCGTAAGCGAGCTGAAGCAGCACGTTTGATTTATCGTCACGATTCAGCGAGAGACAGGCCGACAGGCTCATCTGAGGACGTGACTGGTCCTGGGTGAACGAAAACACATCGCCCCCGCGTAAAACAATCAACTCACCCGGCTGTAGCGGCATACTCACACCATTGACTATTGCCGTAGCCAAGCCATTTTCCAGATAGAAAAAGCAGATCAGATCCGAAGCAAGTCGCGATGGCTCAATCGACCAATCTGGATCATCACCCCAGCGCCCAAACCACTTCACCTGCAATCCAAGAGAGGTCTCGAACTGTGGTTTCCAATCGTGGTGATAGGGCAGGTCGCTCATTTCGAGCTGGTGCATACCATGGACGCTGGGGTTTGTGGAGTGGTAATTTGGGATGGCTATTCTGTAACAACCCCACAACGATGCCAAATATCAACGAATGGGGAAATAAAGAGTTACGGCAACTGCTTTTCCAAAAATACCCTTCCCAATAACGTGTCATTTTCACTATCCACGAAAACACAGTGAGGATTCTCAACATCCGTCATAGTGTTCGTCGTTACCTGCACGAGGAATAATACCATTTGTACAGTCAGGTAAAGGTTTCGTTAATTAGGGCCGCGTGTTATCCCAACAGATTCTTGATGACGTGGCCGTGCACGTCGGTCAGGCGGAAATCGCGGCCTTGGCTACGGAAGGTGAGGCGTTTGTGGTCGATTCCAAGCTGGTGCAGGATGGTGGCATGGAGGTCGTGGACATGCACTTTGTTCTC
>JABHEX010000173.1 GCA_018676385.1 Akkermansiaceae bacterium | reverse complement strand
AAGTCTCACCCAACTGCATATGCGATTATGCCAGTTACCCCATGTGCGGCTGGCTACGGTTTCTGGAGTGTTTGATAGCCAGAATGTGCCATGGTCATCGGGGTCTGGTTTCCAAATTTTAACATTATAAAAAATAGGTGAGTATTCACCTCGTGTTTTTCCGTCGTCTCGGCCAACACCAACATAAAGATGATCGGGTAATAACTTTACAACATCTTTCAGTTGGTTGTGTTTGACCTCCTGAAGACCAATAATTGAGGCATTTTTCTTGAGTAAGTAATCCGTGATTTTGTTCTTTCGGTCATCCCAATTAAGAGCTCCCTTGTCGTTTTTATTATCGTTCCGAATATTGTATGTAACAGCGGTGACAGAAATAGAATCTGCCTGTAGATAGCTGACAAGTGAGAGAATCAAAAAGAGATATTTAAACATGTCTAAAAGTGGGTGAAAAATTATATTGTAAGATTGGCATCGAGTCCGTGGTGGCAAATACCAACGGTTTGCAGTAAACAGAAATCTACATCATTAAACAAAGTATATTTTTTGTTTGTTAATAAATAGCAAGCGACTCATACTTGTTAGAGATTAATCACGTATCATGAATGTCATTTTAAAATCATCCGTGGGGAGCATACCCGCAACAAGTGTTTTAGCTTTTCTGTCTGCAATCCTGCTGGTGCAAGATATAGGGGCACAGGAATTTAAGCAATTCAATGTGAATTACAAGTTGGCTGGTAAGAATATGTCTAACACCATCTACATCCCTCGTGTGAACAGAGGGGCTCAGGTTAGCGTTCGTGGAGTGATGCAAAATGTTAGCGGCCCGTTAAAAGATTTTGCCCATAGAAATCAGGTTGCTTTGATAGCTAGACTAGATCAAGGAAGAGGATTTAGCAAAGAGTTGCTGGTTGCTGCGGCAGAAGCATCAGGTCGTCCTGAGGTAGAATTTGCAGGTGCCATTGTTCAAGGTATAAGTAAAGGAGGGCGAGCCGCGGCGGACTGGGCTGATGCAAATCAAAAGAGAGCCATTGCGATAATTCTTGATCACTCAGCCATTTGGCGAATGGATTTTCCAAAGCGAGTTTCGGGGGTGCCAATGTATTTTAACGCAACTCACGCGGATATGTTTCAAAATATTGATCGTCGTAAGTCTCACTATGAGTGGTGTGTGGCGGCATTTAATGCAAGGCAACCATGCACGTCCGTTATAGATATCGTTAAAAATGGAGGTCATGGTGGAAGAGGAACAACTACTTTGACGGCTATCTGGTTAGAAGAGGTTATGAACTTTAGAGTTCCTGCTAATGTTCCTATCGGGAAGCCATATGAATTAATGGATGTTAATCCTCTGAAAGTAGGCGGATGTGTCTCTGCTAAATTGTCTAATGATGGCAAGCGCACCTATCATGATAAGGTGAAAATAACGGCGAAGAAAGGTGCAGCCAGCTGGTGGATACCCGGACCAAAATCTGCTGCTTTGTATCTGGATTGGGTTCGCAAGAATGGTGGTTCAGTAGAGATGGACGAGAGTGCTAAAATTAAGAACGCACCGATTTATCATAATGTGTCTCCTCTTGTAACCAAGGCAATGGAGCTGGTTAGAGAGCAGCAATGGGCGAAAGCACATGCCGCATTAGTGAAAAATAAAGGAGGTGATGATAGCTTGGCGAAGTCTCTTTTAGCGAAGGTGAATGCTAACGTCGACTCACATCTTGACGCGATTAAGAAGCAAGATCACGCGGGAGACGTTTATGGTATATATGTTAAATTCCAGAAGTTTTCTAAAAACTATCGGGGAATACCTGCTTATGACGAGATGTTTGTGAAGTATCGAGCTTTCTTTAGGCAACCGGAAAACAAGGCAAAACTAAAAGTCGGGCGTGAATTTTATGACATCGTAAATCGTGTTAATAAAGCGAAGAGGGTCAATGACGCTATTCTATCGCATGTGGATAAATTCGTAAAAGCTCATATGGGAACGGTGCATGGAAAAGCCGCTAAGAAAGCTTACGACGCCATGTCAAAAGATGCTAACGTAAAACTCCCACCTGAAAGTTATTATATATTACATCAATAGCTTCCGGTCGAGGGTCCGGTATTGAATGGCTTCGAGGATGTGTTCTGCTTGAATATCCTTACAATCTGCCAGGTCTGCTAGTGTGCGCCCGACTTTCAGAATCCGGTCATGGGCCCGAGCGGAAAAATTCAAATCCGTCATCGCGTGTTCGAGGTAGCCTGACGCAGTGTCATCGATCCGGCAATGCTGGCGCATCACCTTGCTGGGCATGGCGGCGTTGCAGGTGACGTTTTTCAATGCTGAAAAGCGCTCGACTTGCCGGCCGCGTGCGGCTTCCACACGCAGACGGACGTCAGCGGATGTCTCGCCCGTCTCATCGGATGATAATTCACGGTATTCCACCAGCGGCACTTCAACGTGGAGGTCAATTCTATCTAACAATGGCCCCGAAATACGCTGGCGGTATTTTTCAATCTGCGGCGGTGAACACCTACACTCCCGCTTTGGGTCGCCATAGTATCCACAGGGGCAGGGGTTCATGGCGGCGATCATCATAAATCGGCTTGGAAAGGTAAGTGTACCTGCTGCACGCGAAATGGTGACGTAACCATCTTCAAGAGGCTGCCGCATGACTTCGAGAGTTTGTCGACGAAACTCGGGGAGCTCGTCCAGAAAAAGCACGCCGTTGTGAGCTAATGATACTTCTCCTGGTCCGGGGTTTGTACCTCCCCCTAACAAACCTACGTCGGAAATTGTGTGATGTGGAGCACGGAATGGTCTGGTGACCAGTAGGGCATTTTCTTTATCTAACAAACCTGAGATGGAGTGGATCTTGGTAGCATCAATTGCTTCCTCTTCGGTGAGGTCGGGAAGGATGGTAGGCATGCGCTTGGCTATCATCGACTTTCCCGTGCCCGGCGGTCCAACCATAAGGAGGTTGTGGCCGCCTGCTGCGGCCACCTCTAACGCGCGTTTCACTTGATACTGCCCCTTCACATCCTCTAGCCCCACTTCGTAATGGCGATGCGTGTCAAAAAGTTTCTGACGGTCGAGCGCATAGGGTTGGAGCAGCCGCTGACCGGTGATGAAGTCCCATGCCTCACGTAAGTTATGGACGCCGTAAACTTCAAGGCCCTGGACCACGGCAGCTTCAGCCGCGTTGGCGGCGGGTACAATTACACGTGAACGACCGCGTTTTTTTGCTTCCAAAGCCATTGGTAGGACGCCGCGGATAGGGCGTACCATACCATCGAGCGCTAGTTCTCCAGCGATAGAGTATTTTTCCGGATTATTGATCCTATCTTCACCAGCAGTTTCTGCGAGTGCCAGAGCAATGGGTAGGTCAAAGCGTGGGCCCTCTTTTTTGAGGTCAGCCGGCGCGAGGTTGACGGTCTTGACGCCATCGGCCCATCCCATCGCTGAATTTGATAATGCTGAGGTAACACGTTGGGAACTTTCACGCACCGCGGCATCGGGTAGTCCGACCACGTTGATCGCTGGTTTTTCGGCGTTAAACGCACTGACCTCTACCTCTACTTCTATTCCCTCAACGCCTAACAGAGCAGACGAATATACACGCACAATCATATGCATATCCTAGTGGCTGTATTCGTCGGGTAAAGGTGCAATAGAGGCACTGATGCAGAAATACAGCAATTCTAAGTCATTAAAAATCATAACAGCGCTGCATACAGAGCCATGAGCAGAGGAATTTTGAAAAAATATAAATATTTATCTTGGATATTGTCGACATTATGTCTAATATAATATATAGACAGAAACGATACAAAGTGTTTTAACACACTTACGCCCCACAAAGCCTTTCAAACAACCCAAAATCAGCCGATAACCACACATTTTCATATGCCTACAGCAAACCCTCTCACTAAAAATTTTACAATGTGAACACAGAAATGTGCAAAAACAGCACGATAAGTGACGTTTTATAATGTGAGGAACGCGCCACAGCAAAATTTAGTGCAATATTTTTTTAATCCAAATTGCAACATTAACCAAAACCAACAAATACTATGTCCAGATTCGAAACAGACAACAGCCTGCGTGTTTACTTGCGGGAAATTTCAAAAACAGAACTTTTGACCGCCGAGGAGGAAGTCAAACTGGCGGCCCGCATCAAAAAAGGTGACACCAAGGCTCGCGAGCACATGATTCGGGCTAACTTGCGCCTAGTTGTTAAAATTGCACAAGACTATTCGGGATATGGTTTGCCACTCGCCGATCTCATTTCTGAAGGTAATATCGGGTTGATGAAAGCGGTAGAACGCTTCGATCCCAACAAAGGTGGGAAGTTGAGTACGTATGGTTCATGGTGGATCAAGCAATCGATCAAGCGCGCCCTTGCGAACCAGAGTAAAACCATTCGTCTACCAGTTCACATGGTCGATAAGATAGCTCGTATGCGCCGTATATCTGCAATGCTCGCTGAGGCTATAGGTCGCGAGCCGACAGAGGAAGAGCTCGCCGAAGAGTTGGGTATTCCAAGGAGAAAATTAGCGTTGCTGAAGCGTGCGGCCAAACGTCCTGCTTCGCTTGATGCCCCAATTCACGAGGATGACAGCTCTGATTTCAGTGATGTGATCGGAGATGAGAGAGCGATTGACCCCCTGAATGCGCTTGATTCTAAAGACATGCACGGTGAGCTCGATGAGCTACTCGATTGCCTAGACGAGCGAGAGCATCGTATCATTGATGCGCGATTCGGGCTCGATGGGGCGACGCCTATGACTCTCGAGGAAGTTGGCGTAGAATTTGGGGTGACTCGCGAAAGAATTAGACAATTACAGAACATAGCACTTGCTAAAATGCGTAAAGCATTACATAGAAAAGAGCAACCAATGCCGCATCCCCTCGCAGGGAACACGGCAAAGGTTTCATAAATAATAATACAATCCGGGTGTAATCTGCTCGCAGATGATGCCTTGGGTTGGGATCGTAGGTGTTAAGAGCGGTGGGGTAATTCCTGCCGCTCTTTTTTATTACTCAACTACGTCCAATTAAGAATCTACCTAATCAGTCGTGGATTTTTTGATCTTACCCCAAAATAGAATCTATATCAGCAAGCACATCACTGGGGAAATCGAGCTGTTCCAGACAACGAACATTTTCTTCGAGTTGAGCTACACTTGAGACACCAATCAGGGCGCTGGTTACCGATGGGTGGTGGAGAACCCAGGCGAGTGCCATATTTGCAAGTGTTTGACCCCGTTTACTTGCGATGGTCGAGAGTTTCCGAATCTGGCTAATTTT
>JABHEX010000172.1 GCA_018676385.1 Akkermansiaceae bacterium | reverse complement strand
GCCCTGGGTCTACATCTCCAATCGATCCAACCCGTGTGCGGTTTTGAAGCACTGGCTCACCGCTGCGATCAAGAATGCGTGCATAAACATCTGTATCGATGACAGCGCGTTTGCTTGGATTATCAACAGTGCCGCTGAGCACGTAGCAGCTGGCTCCTTCAGGACTTGTGATGTTGTTGCGCGTATTTCCTTGAGCCTGGCCTGGTTGTGCCCCTGGATCACTGGCATCGCAAGGCGCTAATGACACATCACTCAACCGCAGTTCAGCTGCCAGAACGGGGGTACTGATCAGCAAACAAATTGCGATCAGAACTGGAATAATTAATCGCTGAATCATGGCTTGGACGGGGTTCAGATCTGCACCATGCCGCAGCGCATGCCACATAGGACAGTTTGCACCCGATTGTTGACCTCAAGAATTTTCAGCAGTCGCTTGGTATGAGTCCTGGAGGCTTGTTCGCTCACGGTTCATGCCTCTGCAATGCCCCGATCTGTCATTCTCTGGGCAAGAAGAGATGTTCTAGATTTAAGGATTGATTTGGCATTGCTTCGTGGAGTGTCTGCTCAGTCGATTACAACAAAAGCTTTTTTATGTCTTTTTGATTGAGGAGCCATTTGAATAACAATTTTAATTTTTTTAGATCAATCGATTGTTGTTCATGTCGTTCAGAAATGCTTTGAGTCATGCTGAATGTTGGAGAGGTCATTATTCGCAAGCCTCAGAGAGAAGTTTATCAATGGTTTGTTTGGGTGAAGAAAGTTGATGGAGTTCTGCTTTGATTGCCCTTTCCCCGCAGCATCCTTCAAGGATGATCCGCCGGGAAAGTTTATCCGTCGTTTGGGAAAATTCTTTTTTAGCTTCGAGAGGACCCTTGTCCTGAGCTGTGGGTGGAGCAAGCCCTATTTGAGGCGATTTCGTTAGTCACTATTTGGGGATGATTAGAAGCCTATGAATGAGCTTAAAATGATGAGATGATGGATTTATGGGTGAGTCTTCTTAGCTTTGATCTTTGCTAAAGTCGCTTAAGTAACAACTTGTGGTTAATCAATGAAATTGTTATTCCTGTGTAGCCAAGTCCAGTTGGCCTGTCCTTTTGGGCCTCTTGCACCTCTGCCCTCATGAATGAGGGCTCTAAAAGATAGGCTGCTAGCTGCTTAGATGTGATGATCTGCTTAGAGATTTTCCCAAGGTGGCTTCCAAGTAGGATGAGTGGATATTTGCTTTGTACTTTATTGTTAGGAATATTCTCCAATAGGCTTTGCAATAAGACTGAACATAGTAACTCTGATTCGATGATTTGAAGACAACACTACTTTTTTAACCATTGCTAAAAGAGGAAAGGTTTGCTTTTGCCATCTTTAGAGCATCCTCGCAGGCTGATCGATCGTCCGCATCGATATCGCCCTGGCTTCCATTCAGTCGCGCTTCCAGGAAGGCAATTTCGTCGATCCAATAGTCTTTGCCTTTTTCTGAATCGTTGCTCATTTGAAGTTGTTCGCAGCAGACTCATTCTCTCTTCTTTGCAAGCAATTAGCAATCTGACCCCTCGGTCTCCAGTATGTTGGCTCACCAGAGTTTAAATTTTGTTGTATCTGTAGGAGATGAGGATAGCTTTTGGCTAAGAGAAACTGCTGCTAGCACTGGTGTAACTACTCCTATGGCAATTGTCTTGGTTAGGAGCTGCTGCAGTTTATTGTTTTTGGATTGACCATAGTGAAAGCCCTTGATGGCACTTGTCATTTACTTAAGTATATTGCTATTAATCGTACTGAATTAAGTTTTCCTGGTCTTAGAGTTGCCTGAAAGATTTATTAATTATCAATGAAGGAATATGTTTATTGGATGGATGAGTCGTCTTTTGAGATTGCCTTCTATTCGTTGAAAAGAGTTTTTAGTCTATTCTTATGGTTGCAATGATGATCAATTAGATCAATTCAGTATGAGTTGAATGGCTCGGCGGCTGCTGTCGATGGCTAAGACAATGGCTAGTCCTCGCAGGCATCGCACCAACACAGATGAATCAAAAAGATCGAGGCGTCTCGCTGTCCATTGGGCGGCTAAGGCTGCAACGCAGCCCAGCGTGAGCCCCATCCAGGGAATCCCTCGTCCTTCGTGCAGAAATTGGAGTGATGCTGCACTGGCTGAGCAAAGCACTGCCACTGTGCTTAGGCGAATGGCCTGATGGATAGGGACCGCAAAAGGCCCGCTCATCAGTGGTACGAGCACGAGTCCGCCACCAAGGCCAAGCATGCCCGCAGTCCAGCCCGCGATGCAGCCCACTCCAGCCAGCAGGGGTGCGGATGTTTCTTCTGGTTCTGGGCAGAGTGGCTCCTCTGTCTCTTGCTCTATTTCTGCGTCTTCGACTGTTTCTGCATCTTCGACTTCATCTTCACTTCTCTCAGCTGTTGGTGGCTCTTTGATGGAAAAAGCCAACAACACATACACCGCTGTCTGCATGGCTAACAGCATCCATCCAGCGGCAAGGCCGCCGAGTCCTCCAAATATCAATGCTGATCCGAAGCCTGCTAAACCAATGGCTAAAGCGGATCGTGTTGGCAGGCTCCCACTTTGTAGGTGCACGATTGTCCCAGCTAAGGCGGTCGGGACAATCGCAAAGCTGCTAGTGGCGAGCGCCTGATGAGGTGGCAGGTTGAGCCAGAGCAGAACCGGTGCGAAAATCAGACCACCGCCGATTCCCAACAATCCAGCCAAACTTCCCGCTAGGAGTCCGAGGCTTATCAAGATTGGTATGTCCCACCAAGGCACTACGGCATCTGTTTGAGTGCAGTCTCAGCATGCTGTGAAGGCTGTTGTACTGGGGCTTATGAGCTCATATGGTTACTGATTTTGTTGGAAAGTGGAAAAAATTACCACGCAGTTGCATTAAGACCATTAAGAATGTTAAAAAGGAAGATCGGTAGGTGAAGGATGAATCCGGCTAAACAACATCGCAAGCTTCATAAACTTCTCTCAAAGGCTGAGGTGTGTCTCACGCGTGACGAGGCGCAGAAAATTTTAAAGAAAGCTGCCAAAACTCAACGCAAACTTGAAAAGGGTCCTTCACCTGAAAATAGTGAAGAACCCAATTCGCAATTTAATGCCATTCAATAATTGACTGAATATTTATTTCGCTAAATTAAATATTAAAATACAAATGCCGAAAATCTTTAAATATAACTCATTGTAATTGCCTCTTCTGTGATCAGTGCAAGCCTAAAAGAG
>JABHEX010000171.1 GCA_018676385.1 Akkermansiaceae bacterium | reverse complement strand
TAGTCTCAGATGATGACATTATTGATTTGCCTTCGAGAGACTCTGGCACGGACAAATCAGAAACCATCAAAACCCCATGAACGAGTGAGGATGATAGGTACAATCCTACTATAATATTTACACACTTAATACACACATAAGAATTGATATATAAAAATAATAAAAAGTCTAGTGTAATCTCAAAAAAATATTTTCCCATTTTCATCAAGGAAAATTGGGTCTGCAAATCGTTACCCAAGTTTTCATCCTTAACTCATAGATTCGCATCCAATAATACCGCACCGAATTGTCTAAAGTTATTTTACGGTGTCGGCAGTTTTTAAAAAAACCTATGATCAAATCGATTGGACTAAATTACTCTATAGAATTTTCTTTTACCCAAATATTGCTGAAACAGACTGGTTTACCATGGTCTTGTAGTAATATTGGATTCCTCGTATCTTTTATCCGCTCTTTGATGGAACATGCAGGCGTGCCGTTTTTTGCAAGCTCTTGGTCGTCATGCACCACCAAGTTTCACAGTAATACGTAGCCACGTTCTAAGATTCCCGTTTTCTGCAGTCGCTTCCATTTGCCGAGTGCGATTTTTCTCCGGTGTTCATCCCAAACGTGGCAGTCCACTTTCTAGAATATGGGCATCAAATTTCCTTCTCCTAAAGCAACTACTTGAACTCCAAGACTCGCGTCAGGAGTGTTTTGACTATATCCATCTTGAATGTTGAAATCGGGGGTTTCTTCAGTTGCTGTATCAGGATTAGTCCATGACGATGATTTATTTGCCACGATGAGCGGGGTGCCTAACAATAATGTAAGTCCTGAAAATTATTGTATGTGTTTCATGAAAATCATAATCACTCTTAGAGCTTCCCGGCCGACCACAAAATGCCACGGGTCACGAGATCGAGAAAAATAGGATCGCTGAACGTGGCATTAGTGTGTCCAAAAGTCGTTCCAAATACACGCGTGCCGTGAAAATCATTTACCCAGATTACTGGATGTATTTTACTGTTCTTCTGACTTGCTGAAGTAGCCAGTGGCAGCATGCCTGCGGTCGTGTCTTGGACGATATAAAGCTCGTCCTTGGGTGTTTTCCAGTTTGCAGGGAACCCCTTCATGACGGGATGATCTCTCTTCTCAACCTTCACCGCGTAGTGACTCTGCTGCTCGTGGTGCTTGCTCGTTACCCCGAGAAAGTTTCTCCAGTCGTCGATTTCTGCATCACGGTAGGTGTGCATTGCGCAATGAATGACAACGGCAGGTTTACCTTCCTTATGCACATCAGTTATTTTGCGGATATAATCTGGATTCTTGGTTTTAGCGAAGCACTCATTATGTACGACCACATCATACGGTTTTGCCCAATTGGGATCGTCATATAGATCAATCTCGGCATGTGTCCCCCGCCCTCCTTTGTTCACGATTGTCCATTCGATAGGCGCGCGAGCCTCAGATGCCATTGTCAATGCTTTGGTCTGGAATTTATAATCATGACAACACCCACCAGTCACTAGCAATGCCTTGATTGGCTTACCTTCGTAAAACTGCTTGCTTGTTGTCTGATCTGCATGAACCCAACTCATGGCGTAGCTGGTCACCAGACAAGAGGCTACCATCAGTGATGGTTGGATAAATTGTCGTATCATGAAGCCTATTTCCTATATTATTCATGACAAGAAAATCACATAATCATAATTTAAAAAAAATCTCCGCGCATTTTCCAATATTTTCTGCATTGTGTGGACTTTACTTAGCTGAAAGTAATGTCACTCGGTAAACAGCAATTGTTTTCGTATATATATCGTATTTTGCAAATAGGTAAAATAGCCCAGAACGCAATCTCTGCCGTTAGCTACCTCATCGAACGGCGCAGATGTGGCCATGATAATGTTGGTTCTCAAGAAGTTGCTGACGCCAGAAATTTATCCAAGCCACCGGCGGCGAAAATTCACACAACTCTTTCTAAAATAGGTATTGTCACGGAACCAACTGGTCCAGGTGGCGGGTATCGTCTCGCAAAACCCGCAGCTGACATTTTCCTTCTGGATGTGGTATCACCCTTTGAGTTACAAAATAAAGTAATGACATGCCCCTTTGGTGGAGGCTGGTACGGTAACCACGAGCCCCTGCCCACGCCATGACCGTATTGTCGAGCTGGAGGAACAACTGAAGTTTTTCAACAAAAATACTTTTGAAGGATTTGATCACTGTGGTTATTCGTTCAAAATGACCTCGTTAATTAAATCCATAAATATTTTTTATATTCTCTGGGAAATAGCGGCTGAATGAAAAGCCACTCGGCGAAATTTCGTGTATTTTAATCGTTCATTGTGCACATAGAGATGTCTTCAGAGGAGCTTCTCGCCTGTTACGCACATAGCAATTAATTTACTCATTATTCTCAATAATAAACTGAAGGAAGTAATTGCCTATATGCTCTGGATCCAATTATTGATCAAAGCACGGTATAACCAATATTCTAACAATTGTCTTCCCTCTCAATTAGTAACAGAATACTGTTAGTAAGTGCTTTTAAAAACCCTGATTACCTTTGCGACAAAATCACAACCATTAAATTATTTAGGGGTTAATAATATATCAAATTTACGCAATGTATATCGCTGTGGTAGAACGTGTTATAAAATTTTCAGCAACTTTAATTGTTTAAAACTTAATAGTCACTGTAGCAGTAGATACACTGGTATGATCTGGTCGTGTTAGTATAGATTCGTAAATTGACCGAATATTACGTTGAACCTTTTTTTCTAACATTACTTTTCCTGAATTATTTTTAACAATAATGACTTTGTTTAAGTCTAACAATTTGTCTGATAGTCGTAAAGTGATCATTCCTATTGGCGTGAAGTCCCCCACCCTCATTGATGTAGAATGTTCTATAGCAGCTGTTGGATTATTTAAAGTAATCGTATTTTCTCTTACCTCAGCAGTAATAAGCTGTTTGGGTTTTGGTTGTCTGTTAGACAACCAGTGAAATCGGGTTTGAGTGACATTATCTTGATACCAGTGAAGTTTTTTTGGCCACGGATTACGAGTATGCTTTGCCATCCATGGAACAGCTAGCTTGCATTCGAGATTCATCCAATGGCCGTATTTTGGGTAAATGATAGATTTGTGTGAGTAGCCACCGGGGTCTTGTTTTGCGAGTTGGTCAAGTTTCTTACCCCATTTAGCACATAGTTTGGCACGATCATAGGCATGGTCCTTGCCGCCGCATTGGATGATGAAGGCTAGATTTCTCAAATTCCAAGTTTTTGCGTCACCCGGGTGCCCCGCCATCATGGCAGCCCCCGCCCATCGGTCCGCCATTCTCGGTGCCAGCTGGTAAGTACCATCACCACCCGCCGAGTATCCCATGATGTAGACGCGATTTGGATTGATTTGCTTGAAAGTGATGAAATCAGCAATCAGCTGGTCAAACATCGGGTCAATATGACTCTGATGCCAAAGGTTCCACGTATTTGTCGGAGCTCGGGGTGCCACATAGATTCCTTCCTTCGGACGGTAGAGCTTGATCTGATTTCTCCATTGCTGATCATTGACACGGGCTGGTGCGCCGCCACCGCCATGCATGGAGATATAGAGCGAGTGCCCGCCTTTCGGAACATCACCATAGGTCTTGAATTCATACCGCATCGTTTTGCTACCATGTTTGACGACTTTTTCCTCAAATTCCTGTTTACGCTGCATACGTAATGTAGTGAGTCGGCTTGCGAGTATCATCTGGGTCGCTTTTTCCGCCTGATTCTCAGTCAGTGGAGTTTTGGCAAATTTTTGCTCAGATAGATTAATTTGGTTCGAGGGGGTGAGGGAAAGATGAGTGCTCAGCAGCTCGATGGGGTCCATGGTCTTTTTTATGATCGACTCGGCAATTTCTGGGGCAGGGGATGACACATTCGACTTTTCCGATTCAGTAAGCTTTTCACTTTTGCATGGTGTTAAAAGTACAGCGGACAATCCTGTTAAGATGATGAATTTGTGCATGACCAAAGAAATCATGAATTTCTAGAAACAACACGGTTTTTTGTTGCTTGAGAATCCTATGGACTGAACCATCATACAGGGCAGGGGATTTCGTGCCATTCTCAGGGCCTTAAAATAGTCACAGAAACAATATAACCTACTCACCAAGAGTAAGTTGTGTAATAATACGAAATACATAGTATTTTGGGCACATATAGGGGTATTTAGAACAAAACACCCCTATATATGGCTCGTATAGTCAAATTATCTATTTTCGTAGAGCAATCGCAAGTATCGCAATGTCAGCTGGCGTGATTCCCGAAATTCGTGACGCTTGACCTATACTGGTTGGTCGAATCTTTGTTAGATGTTGACGTGCCTCAGCTTTGAGGCCGGTAACCTTGTCGTAATTGAAACCCTCTGGGATACGTTTACTTTCCATCCGCTGAAGTTTCTCAATTTGTTGTTGTTGACGATCGATGTGACCAGCGTATTTGAAATCGGTTTCGAGTAGCGGCCAGAGATCAGTAGGCACCTGATCGATTACATGTGAGGGCAGGGTGGTATAGGAATTTTCTGACCGTCGGAACCAGTGGTCGAGCTTAACTCCATCGTGAGAAATCTTAGGAATCAGTCCTTTTGCTTTAACCAAGCCAGATATTTTCTCACCTGTTCGATCTGCCCGCAGACCCGTAACTAATCCGTTTTCAATTGCGAGGGGGGTGAGACGTAAATCTGCATTATCCTGACGAAGTAATAACCTGTATTCGGCACGCGAGGTGAACATTCTGTAGGGCTCATTTGTGCCTTTGGTGACTAAATCATCAATCATTACACCTATATATGCTTGGTTACGGCGTAGGATAAACTCGGGTTTCTCAAGCACCTTGAGCGCAGCATTGCTACCCGCCATCAAGCCTTGAGCAGCAGCTTCTTCGTATCCAGATGTGCCATTAATTTGCCCAGCAAAATAGAGACCCGACACGCGCTTAGTTTCTAATGTGGGTGAGAGTTGGGTGGGGGGACAGTAGTCATATTCAACCGCGTATCCTGGACGGATGATTTGCGCGTTCTCAAGCCCAGGAATCGATTGTATAAAATCGAGTTGAACCTCGTATGGCATCGATGTCGAAACACCATTGATATAATACTCGTGCGTATGGCGCCCCTCTGGTTCAAGAAATACTTGGTGTCTATCCTTATCGGCAAATTTCACCACTTTGTCTTCAATAGATGGGCAGTAGCGCGGGCCGGGGCCCTCTATTTTACCGCAATACATTGGTGATTTATCAAGGTTATCGCGAATAATTTTGTGGGTTTTCGGGGTAGTCCATGTGATATGACAAGGGACTTGTTCCACGTGGAACTCTGGTTGGCCATCAGAATGGGCGTCACTCGGTTGCAAATGACCATTTAGCGTATGGAGGTCATCGGGCTTACGAATAATGGTATCAGCCATGTAGGAGAAAAAGGGTGGGGGCGTATCGCCCTCTTGCACTTCGGTTTTAGAAAAATCAATAGACTTACCGTTGATCCGGCAAGGAGTGCCTGTCTTAAAACGTTCCACGTGGAACCCTAACGCATGTAATGAATCAGAAACAGTAGAAGTAGCGTCACCCATGCGTCCACCGCTTTCGTTTTTAAGTCCAACATGCATCAATCCACGCATGAAAGTGCCAGCAGAGAGAACTACTGAGCGAGAGTTAATCTGCATCTGAAGTGATGTAGTAACCCCCGTGATAGTATCGTCTTTAACTATTAGCTCTGCGACATTTGCTTGATGAATATCAATGAGCGGTTCCGACTCAAGTGTGTGTTTGATGCGGAATTGGTAAGCTTTCTTATCACATTGAGCACGAGGAGCGCGCACTGATGGCCCTTTTCCAGCATTGAGCATGCGAAATTGAATTCCTGTGGCGTCAGTATTGAGGGCCATCACACCACCTAGGGCATCAATCTCTCGCACCATATGGCCTTTTGCCAGACCGCCAATAGCTGGGTTGCAGGACATAGCGCCAATAGTATCCAAATTTTGAGTAAGCACTGCAACATGACAGCCAAGTCTAGACGCAGCTAGGGCAGCCTCCACACCTGCGTGACCTGCGCCTATGACAAGAACGTCGTATGTTTTTGGGTAAACAAACATAGATGCGAAGAGAAATAAGATGAAAGCGCTAAGATGCAAGACCGAAGATTGGATGTTCCATGTGGAACAACTATGGTAATATATGATCCAATTGATAGAGAATGCGATAAGGCTAAAAACTTGTATCATTCAAAACATAAGCGTAATTTAGTAGGGCTATGAGAATGATAATTGCAGCATTAGATTTTTCTGATGCCAATGCCCCTGTGATCAAAGCAACTACCAAGCTAGCTAAAGCGCTCGATGAGAGCGTGTATCTAGTTCATGTGATAGAACCAGAACCGACATATGCCGCATATGGGCTAACGCCAGATGAATTTCCGATAGCTCAAGAAATACATGAAGAGACACGGCATCGCAGTAAACAAAAACTAACAAAAATAGCTGCTCAAATGGAGTTAGCGAACGTAAAGATTAAAGTTCTCCATGGGCAGCCACTGAATGCCATTCTGGATTATGCTCATAAATCGGATGCTGATACGCTTGTTCTTGACTCACATGGCCATGGCTTCCTTAGCAGCTTGTTATTGGGCAGCGTTGCCGAAGGATGTGTGCGAGAGTCCAAGATACCATTCCTGATAGTGCCTGTTAAGCGAGATACATAATGCAAAAAAGTTAGACACTCAATTCATAGCCGACGCTCAGGGCTTGCGCTACAGCAAGTATTGATGCATGTATCTGAACGCATGTTTGAAGTCAGGGACAAGCCGGAAATGGTCGAGCGAGCGCTGCTTGTGCGTATCTGCTCAGATAGGCGTGAAGCGCAAGAAGCAGAGTCACTACTCGAGGAACTAGGGGAGTTGGTCACCACTTTAGGCATCAACGTGACCGAATCCGTATTGGCTTTTACTCGATCGTTACACAAAAAATACCTCTGCGGAACCGGCAAAGCTCAAGAAATTGTCGATCTAGCAAAAGCTCATGAATGCGACTGTATTGTCTTCGATAACATGTTCCTACCATCGCAAAAGCGAAACTGGGAAGAACTAGCAGATATCTGTGTTATTGACCGGGAAGAGGTAATTTTAGATATTTTTTCAAAACGCGCACATACCCGCGAAGCACGTCTCCAGGTAGATCTTGCGCGAATGCAGTATTCACTGCCGAGACTGACCAGAATGTGGGGGCACCTCGACCGCGAGGGCGGGGGAGCCGGAGGTGGTAAAGGTGGGGGAGGTGCCGCCCGTGGCATGGGTGAACAACAGATAGAAGTAGACCGCCGTCTAGCTAGAACGCGGATCGACCAGTGTAAGCGAGAGCTTGCAGAGGTAAGAAAGCAACGTAGTACACGCCGAAAAGAACGTGAAAAACAAGGCACGCCCTGCGCAGCTATTGCGGGCTACACTAACGCCGGAAAATCCACTCTTTTGAATCAACTCTCAGGGTCTGACATCATGGCTAAAGACATGCTGTTCGCCACATTGGATACAACGACTCGTGCCATCGAATTGCCTGACGGCCAGCCACTTCTTCTAACAGATACTGTTGGTTTTGTTAGAAATCTCCCACACCGACTTGTGGAGGCATTTAAAGCTACACTAGAGGAGGCGGTGCTGGCCGACTTCATTGTTCATGTGTTAGATGCATCATCTCCAGAAGTACAAAAGTTTTATGATACAACAGTTGAAGTTCTTGAGGAATTAGGCGCCAACGACAAGCCTACGGTAGTGGTGCTAAATAAGATCGATGTGCTTAATGACCCCGTAAAGCTCGCGGGACTTGAGGTAACATTCCCTAACACGGTATCGGTTAGTGCAATAACTGGTGAGGGGATGGAAGAGCTGCTCATGAAATGTGCTACTTTGTTGGCAGACCGTGTACAGGTGCATACCTACCGCATCCCTCAGCAACGCGGTGATCTTACCGGTATATTGCACCGTGACGCAAAAGTGTTAGAGACTGATTATGAGGGCAATGACGTTTTACTTAAGGCTGTGGTCCCAGCAAAAATCGCCGGCAAACTAGCTGATTTTATTGATTAGAATAAAAGAATGTTAGGGTTTGTTAGTTTTTGCTAATTCAAAAATTAAATGTCTTCATAAAGACATCAAATATCTATAAATAGATCGATGCGATTACTCATCATATTTCTTTTATTATGTGCTCCGCTATGGGCGCGTGAACTCGCTTTGCCAGCTTCTCTATCCAGCCCTCTCACCGAAACGCCAACAAAGACACAACAAATCAAGAAATGCCTAACAACTGAAAAACCATCAAAAAATATAGTAGCGCTGGATGAAGAAAAAAAACTGCCTTCATTGCTTCTACCAAAAGACCGCGATCAAGCGGTGCGCTTGCAAGTTTTCCTTGATCAAAAAAATTTTGGCCCTGGCTTCATTGACGGTAAACCAGGTAAATTTACCAAACTCGCCGCAAAAAATTATAACGTCAGCCTAGGCAGAGAAAAAAATGACCCGCGTGTAGTGCAAGAGGCGCTGATGGAGGTGACTCAAGCATATGCCACTGCAATCGTGCCTATATTCGTAAAAGACTTTATAGACCACACGCTTCCTCAGGAACGTTCGCTACAAGCCGGTAGAAAATCGATGCCATATCGCAGTGTTGCCGAGTTTATGGCGGAACGCTACCACACGTCTGAGGACTTACTCATCGCGATCAACTCTGCCAAAAATTTAAGAAGCGCCACAGCACACTCAGCTATCAAAGTGCCAAACATCCGTCCATTTCTGATTGAGAAGCTGAAGCACGGTCGCACCTACAAGACCGAAGAAAGGCTCTCTGCCCAGCGCATCGTCGTAGATACGCAAATTAAACAAATCTATGTTTACACGCTTATCTTACCTACCATTCAAGAAAATGCTAATGGCACAACCAAAATAAGTAAGGCAAAACCTCAGCTAGTTGCCAGCTTTCCAATCACACCTGGAAAACCACGCTTTATCCCAGTTGGAATTTGGAATCTCAAAAATAGCGTAGAATTACCAATCTGGCGTTACGACAGACAATTATTGGAAACAGGCGTCAGGGGGGAGCATTCTCTCACAATTCCGGCAGGGCCAAACAACCCAGTTGGCGTTATCTGGAACGGTTTATCCAAGTCTGGTATAGGCATCCACGGCACCAACAACCCACGCACAATCGGTAGAGCTCAATCAGCGGGTTGTATTAGGTTGTCGAATTGGGATGCTGTAAGATTTCCAAATTTTGCTAGACCAGGCGCAATCGTTGAAATACGGTAACCTGCTCGTCTTGTATGGTTTACAACCTAAGGAATTTCAGGCTTTCCTGTTTTCTTATCAATCTTTGGGCCATTTTTAGGTTTTGCTAAAAATTTGACCTCCTCAGGTGTGGTGAGAAGATCAGCTTTTCTGTGACCCGCCCAAGCAATACCTCTGAGTAAGACAGCACGATACTGCGGGATACTAAATGTAACATGCCAGTGCCCGGGGATTGATGAGAACGTTCGGGCTTTACCCTCCTCAAGAGACCACATCTGAGGGCTTCCTTGGGCATGCTTACAGTTAGTTTTGGCAAGTATTTGAACATTAGGGTCAAAATGGAGCTTCCAATAAATTTCATCGTCGAGTTCAAAATCACCAGCCCCGTTAGTGATAGGATGCGGCTTATCTTGATATGAAACATCAAAACGCCCTTCAAAGAACCTCGAGTGCTTATGTTGCCATGCACCACCCGCCAAGCCTTTGAACCATTGCGCATTGTTACCACAGACGGCGTCATGGATAAAAACCAACCCGCCGCCTCGTTTTCTAAAGTTAGTAATCGCCGTTCGCTCCTCGGCTTTCATGCTACCGGCATTCGCTGCATAAAAAACTATTACATCAGCCGCATTCATCTGTTGATTAGTAGGGAAGTGCAGCGCTCCATCAACTATAGCACCTCGCTCCTTGAGTAATTTACTCCAATCCCTAAGAAAGGCAGGATGGTCGTGAGCCCCCGGACCATGCGTTTTTTTCCCAGCTCGGATGAATACTCTGAGGGGGTCAGCTGCGACAACTGGAAGCACAATACCTGCAAACAAAGCAAAAAATATGACATTCATGATATTAGATTCATACACACTTTTATCAATACCATCTGTCAAAATCTTGCACATTAGGAAAAAAAATTCACGGAATACTCGCGCAGGGCTTTACAAGTGGAACGATCCCGTCATAAATCCTACAAATTTAGCACCACCTAATGCCTAAAGACACAACGATTGAAAAAATACTGGTGATCGGTTCCGGCCCGATCGTGATTGGCCAAGGATGTGAGTTCGATTACTCAGGCGTCCAAGCGTGTAAAGCGCTGCGCGAAGAGGGATATGAAGTCATTCTCATAAACTCCAATCCTGCGACTATCATGACCGATCCAGAATTCGCGCCGCGAACCTATATCGAGCCCATAACTCCAGAAGTCGTCGAAAAAATCATTATCCGCGAAAAACCCGACGCCCTATTACCTACACTCGGTGGCCAAACGGCACTTAACACCTCGATGGATCTGTTCAAAGCTGGAACCCTCGAAAAATATGGCGTTAAAATGATCGGTGCTAATGCTGATGCCATTGATAAAGGAGAAGACCGGTTGCGTTTCAAGGAGGCAATGCTCAAAATAGGTTTAGATCTGCCACAAAGTGGAGTGGCGCACACGATGGAGGAAGCACTATCAATAGCCGACGAGATCACAGAAGCTGTAGGTAAAAGATTTCCACTCATCATCAGGCCAGCATTTACACTCGGTGGATCGGGTGGGGGTATAGCATATAACAAAGAAGAACTCGAAACCATCGTCGCGCGTGGACTAGATCTATCACCAGTTACCGAAGTGCTCATTGAAGAGAGTCTTCTAGGATGGAAAGAATACGAAATGGAAGTCATGCGAGACTGTGCAGACAACTGCGTGGTCATATGTTCTATTGAAAACTTTGACCCAATGGGCGTTCATACTGGGGACTCCATTACTGTGGCACCAGCACAGACCCTGACAGATCGAGAATACCAAATCATGCGTGATGCTTCGTTCGCCTGTATAAGAGAAATTGGTGTGGAAACAGGGGGTTCTAACATTCAGTTCTCTGTCAATCCAGCAGACGGTCGCTGTATCGTTATCGAAATGAACCCGCGCGTATCTCGCTCATCAGCTCTGGCATCAAAGGCAACCGGATTCCCAATCGCTAAAATCGCAGCAAAGCTCGCAGTGGGTTATACACTCGACGAACTACCAAACGATATTACACGAGAAACTCCGGCATCCTTCGAGCCAACCATTGATTACGTTGTCACCAAATTACCACGCTTTACCTTTGAAAAGTTCCCAACCGCCGACTCTGTATTGACAACCCAAATGAAAGCAGTGGGTGAAGCGATGTCTATCGGCCGCACCTTCAAAGAATCCATGCAGAAAGCTTTGCGTTCGCTTGAAACCGGCCGCTTTGGCTTTGGTTTTGATGGTAAAGGTAAAAAAGAACCGTCTTACGAAGAAATCGAGCGTAAACTACACGTCCCCAATGCAGAACGCATCTTTTGGCTCGAAACCGCCTTCAATCAAGGCTGGACCGTTGAGGAAGTATTTGATGCAACTTCCATTGACCGCTGGTTCCTCGAGCACCTGAAGATTATTGTAGATGAAGGCAAAGACTTAGCCACTATGGATCTACGAAAAGCCAAAAAACTTGGCTTCTCAGACTTCCAAATCGCACACGCGAGAGGCTCATCACAAGACGAGATTCGCGCCGAGAGAAAAGAAAAAGCAATCATTCCTACTTACCGACTCGTAGATACCTGTGCCGCTGAATTTGAAGCCCACACACCTTATTATTACTCAACCTACGGAGATGAAAATGAGGCTCGTGAGACAGATCAGAAAAAAATCGTCATCCTAGGCGGTGGACCAAACAGAATTGGCCAAGGTATTGAATTTGACTATTGCTGCGTGCACGCAGCTTTTGCTCTTAATGAACTTGGTTACGAAACCGTCATGGTTAATTCAAACCCTGAGACAGTATCCACTGATTACGACACCTCCGACAAACTTTATTTTGAGCCGTTAACACTTGAAGACGTACTTAATATCTGTGATCAAGAAAAGCCCGATGGGGTCATTGTTCAGTTCGGAGGGCAAACACCTCTTAATCTTGCCGCAGATCTCAAGCGACATGGCGTTCCAGTCATTGGAACCTCTCCCGAGAGTATTGAGCTCGCTGAGGACCGAAAGTTTTTCTCTGCTTTGTTGGAAAGAATTGGTCTGAAACAAGCTGAGGCCGGAACAGCAGTGTCACAGGACGAAGCAAGTGCTATCGCAGAACGTATCGGCTTCCCTGTTCTTGTTAGGCCTTCATTCGTGTTAGGTGGTCGTGGTATGATGATCGTGTACAATGACAACGAGCTACGAAAGTATATTCGCGAAGCAGTAGACGTATCACCCGACCGACCAATTCTCGTTGATCGCTTCCTAGATGGTGCCACCGAGGTGGATGTTGATTGTATTTCCGATGGCGAAACATCCGTTGTAGGAGCCATCATGCAGCATATCGAGCAGGCTGGTATCCACTCGGGTGACTCGGCGTGCGTGATTCCAGCACCTACGCTCACTGAAAATATTAAATCAAAGATTCTCATAGCCGCAAAAGACCTTGCTAGAGAACTTGAAGTCCGTGGCCTGATGAATATTCAATTCGCCGTGAAAGACGAAGAGCTCTATGTCATCGAGGTCAACCCACGTGCATCACGCACCGTGCCATTTGTCTCCAAATCAATTGGAGTCCCTCTCGCCAAACTCGCCGCAAAGATTATGGTCGGTATGACACTCAAGGAACTTGGTTTCACTGAGGAAATTCTTCCTCCTCACTACTGTGTCAAAGAAGCCGTCTTCCCGTGGTCAAAATTCCCCGGTATCGATATCGTGCTTGGCCCAGAAATGAAATCGACCGGTGAGGTCATGGGCATCGATGATGACCTTGGCCTAGCCTATGCCAAATCACAAATCTCTGCATTTAACCCACTGCCCACACAAGGAAATGTCTTTTTCTCTGTCAATGATCGCGACAAACCAGCATCGCTAAGTATCGCACAGGAGCTTGTAAAGCTCGGCTTCACTATCTATTCGACTGGCGGCACTTACAAATTCCTTAAAGATGAGGGAATTGCTGTCGAGCGACTCTACAAACTCGCCGAGCAGAAACGCCCGAACGTACTAGATATGATGAAAAACGGAGAAATCAACTTTGTTGTCAATACGCCCAGCGGCCACGAGGCGCGCGAGGACGAGATTAAAATTCGTTCCGGTGCTGTTACCAACAAAATTTCTCATTGCACAAATCTATCCGCTGCGCACGCATCAGTACAAGCGATTCGCTCACTACAAGAGAAAGAGTTTACCGTAAAAACCCTTCAAGAATTTCACGCTGGTTAGTTAGCCACATAGAACTATGGCATTGGAGAGCTAGTGACGCGCACACGGTAGAACCTATCACTTCCTGTAGCTCCGTTGATGTGAGTAAGCGTCATATCAACACCAGATCCCAAGTTATTACTATCAACTGAAGTCCAAACATCAGTCACTCCCAAATCGGTGCTGGTTTCCAGATGGTAAAAAAGTCCGGCGACAGTAGTGACGGTAACATCGCAATCATTACCATCGACAACTACTGATGTGGTTCTAAAAAAAGAATTTGGGTCACGAGGGTTTGTGCCTGCATTTTTTTCATCTAAATTAGACCGCCCATCCCCGTCATCATCATCTGCAGCGGATAACAACTCGATCACTTGACTTTGCGCACTCGCAGGACCCTTGTTAGAGTTGTCATGCGGGTTGACCGCAACTACGGAAATAGAAACCTTATTTCCCTCGGAGGCCATCACGGTGTATTCGCTTACCGTGGTGATAAATATTGTAGGATCCTCATTATCGATAATCACCGTGACTTGGTATTGGGGGAGAACGCCCTCGCTATCAGCAGAGACGTCTGCCCAGTCGAAGGTCACATGATTTCCAATTTCGTAATCATGATTGTTAGGCATCGTCGGTTGTGTCGGTGTAGCAATAGGGGCAGTAACATCATAAACCTTCAAATACTGTGCTTCAAACGGGTCTGTCGACCAACCACCAACAGTAGTAGGCACCTTTTTCATAGCTACGAAAAAACCAGCGCTCTTCAAATTAGCACCCGTGATTCCGCTTCCCCAAAGCAACACATCACGCCGAGTTGGTTCCTGGCCAGTGTAAGCAGAAATATTTTTAACATTATACGTACGACTGTCACCGAGGCCTAACAGTGGAGCAAGCTCAGTAGAAATTTTAAAGTTATCACTCTGGTCGCTATTACGATCGAGATTAGAAAATGCCAAGATCACATCTGAGGTTACCGGTGAGGCGTTGGCTGATTCATATTTTGCCACGGCATAAATTTGATTGTTGTTGCCATCACCATCTAGAAACCATCGATTAGATGACTTCAATGCTGCACTTTCTCGGCGTGCTGTAAGCATTCCAGATAACACTGGGTAGATCTGGTCATTACCAAAATCGGTATCATTCCAGATAGGCATCATGGAATTCCAGCGCTTAAAATGCGCAACCTGCTTACCAAAATTTGTTTCATAGTGCTGGTAGCCAAAAGTTCTACTAATCCCTAGTTCCTGGCCCAGAAAAATCATTGGCAACCCATCAACAGAGGCTGTGACACCTGTGCGCACAACCGCAGCCCAGGAATCAGTATAATTCTCCTCGTCATGAGAAGTTGTATTAGAAAGTACAAGAGCTTGACCATAAGCGCTACGACGAGATTCATAAATGTTGCGAAATTCGACTGTATTTGTAGCATTTTCTAACGGAAACTTGATGTTCTCATTGAGCACATCAAAATGCCGGGCTGAACGGTAAGTTACTGCGCCTCCATCGAGGGACTCTGCCATCATGACAAAGCTCCACTTTTTTTGACGCGCTACATTGATTATATACTCCCATGCACGAGGTGGTAAACCTTGTCCAAAGTCACAGCGTAGCCCGTCTATTCCTTGTGCATCCCAAGCATAACGCGTAACCAGATCGCCATCTAATGCAGTAGAATTTCTATTCTTCCCAGTCGGACGTGTCTTTTCCAACCAATGCAGAGCATACTCTGCAAAATAGTCCCAAACACGATGGGTCACGTTTCTACCAATACCTCCTTGGATAAAATCCGTAGTCGTCCACTCGGCATCGCTGAAATCAAACCAATCACCCTCGTTGGTGTAACTGGATCGCTCACTACCACCATCATCAAATTCGACTAGTGCATCATAGCGACCAAAATAAACATCCTTCACGTCTTGCCATTTACCAAAGTCATATCGATCTGGGCCCGGAGCAATGTCATTTACGTTAGTAGCGCGATCCCCATAATTCTCTCCTCCAGGATTGTTCGATGTGTCGTAATCACGCGAGAAGAATCGCGATTCACGGTTGCGAATCTCATCGTATTTATTCCATGTCGCGCCATCAGGTTGAAAGAGGTCTACACCTTGCTGGGCAAGCTCTACATCAAAGGCGGTGTGATTAAAAGGCGCATCAAGCATGATTCCTACTCCTTTAGTATCAGCAGCAATCACAAAGTTTTGCCATGCGGTCATGGCCACGTCACGGTTCTGCTGCAAAGTGCTAGTGCCATTGTAGTTAACCGTCATAAGCTCGTTAACTTCGAAAAAGTTTTTAACGGCATAGGGACTACCGGGATCATACAAGGGCCCACCATTACCGTAACCTGCAACAGGTTCACGACCGTCAATTCCGTTTGGGTGGATCGGCTGAAACCAAAGCCAGTTGCACCCAAGGCCTAGTAAATAATCAAGATCCCACCTGTTAGAGTTGTTATGGGCTGCGCCTGCTCCGTTATGAAGGTCTTCTAGGGTTGAGCGGGTGGCGAAGGTATCACCGGAGGCTTCGATATTAAAGACGTTGATCTCATACAAATTGATATTACGCGCATTAATAGGTGCCACAACAACAGCATGGTCACGCAACCCCCACCAGATCCAAGGGCCATCAGAGCTTGTGCGGTAACGGGCTGTGACACGATACGCTCCGGTTTTAGATGCGGGAATAGTCAACTCATACTTTTTAGTTTCCGCGTTATAGCTCATCACAAATGCCGCATAATAATATCCAGTTGCAGGATCAGTATCTGCTGCACTTGATGAAATAGAATTACCATCGATAGCAACTATTCCATCTGGCACGTTGTCGCCATTTTTATCTACACGAGCAAGGTCACGGCGATTCAGATTGGTGAAGATTTCCACCTGATCAACAGCACCTTCCCCCGGAGGATCAAATTCAAACGTTATATTCTGAGTCATTCCAGCCACCTCATCTACATAAACATGCGTCGTAGTGTACTCACCACTTCGCGTAGAGTATCCCGGGGCTTCAACACTCAGTATACCATCTGCGAGTGCAGTAGGAACAAATAGCCATGATATGAGAAGAGTTATTCTTTTCATGATGATTTATTATGGAAGAAGTACTTCAAGCCGGTAAAATCTACGATTCTGATTATCTAGATTAGGAGAGGATGTATACTGCCCTGCATCGTCGACTTGTCGGTGCAGGTTAGGGAGTTCTCCAAGGGTAATGATGTCAGCGCCGAGGCGAGTCCAGCGATCCAAGCTATCTGACCACCATAGGCGATAGCGGCGGTCACCAATAGTTGGAAAATCGAGTGTAATACTTGCGTCAGCATTACGTATGATGCGGAGTTGAGGAAAAAGATGGGCATCAGCCAGTTGCGGATTCAACCCTAACAAATGCTCAGTGATATTATCCATTCCATCTTCGTCTGGGTCGCCGGTTCCACCGTTATTTTCATCTGTGCTGCCGTCATCATTGAAGCTAAGGCTATTCGCAATTTCCCAAGCATCGGGCAGGCCGTCTTGATCACAATCAGCACAAGTTGCAGAGAGTTGCAGATCCATAGAAAACGACGTGGCCGTACTTTCCACTTCGAGCTGCTCGGTTTGTGCCTGGTTACGCATGTTCAAAGTATCAGGCAAGAAGCTAGGTCCCGATTTATCCGTAGCTAATGCGTTATAGGAAGCACTCGAGTAATAGACAGCCGCAGAAACATTGGCAGCAGGGGAAGTATTCGTTACGATTACCTTAGATCCATTGTCTGATGCGCCCGTCATATTTCTTTGACCATTGATAAGTAAATCATCGAGGTGAGGAGAAACGCCAAACCGGACAAACAGTTTAGTAACACCTCCAGCAAGAATATAATCACCGACAAGCTTGTCAGAACTATCCGCAAGCGAGATGGTTTTAGAAATTTTTCCATCCGAGCTAGTGAACTCCCAACCATCCGAGCCACTGGTTGCTACCGTGTAGTTATCGTTCACGTAGGCATTGGTATCAGGGCCCAATGCAAACCAATCTTTATAGCCACTTGTCCGGTAAGCATTGATATCACTACCATTAAGAACGCTGTCTCCTTCCGCCTCTGTCTCACTGCCCGAATAGCTAAGATGGTTTCCTACGACTTGGTAAACCTGTCCCAATGTAGTGTCTCTTACCCAAGCTGCGGTTAGTCTTCCACCGATAGACTCAAACACAGCAAATACGCGATCATTTTTAAGCAAATATTCATTTTCACCATCTAAGTCGACATCCTGCGCAACGGCACTTGCGGTCGCAGGAGGCGTGGCGGCCCAGAGTTCAACTTGCTTATAAATTGCCGAGAAACGCATCTGCGATTGAGCGTGTTTTGAAAAATCTGCCAATAAATTAAAATCGGAATCTGACCAAATATAGCTGCCTGTGCTGTACTTGCTCAGGTCGTTGTTCTGCTGTTCATGAAACGCGGTGAGCAACGTCGCTGAGTGTACCGTAGCACGTGCAAGCTTGCCGAGCCTCGCGTTGGGTGCTGTCATTGCACTCACCTGATCCCACGCAAGGTCGGCAGAGCCGCTGTCGTTGAGAGCCTGCATACCAAATGCCTGAGCTACTGGGGTGCTTGGGCGGATATCAAAGATTTTATCAACCAATCCTTCTTCACGAGGGCTACCGTTATACCAATCATCGTAATTTTCCTGAGTGGCATGATCGAGCCAGTCATTACTCGTCTTCGCTAGAGCAGGGGAGCCGCGATCAAATGCAAACCAAGCGTCACCGATACCATCACGCGTCACATCAACTTGATTGTTTACGATCTGCTCAGGCGTTACCAACTGAATCCACGGCTTGTTTGCCATCCAGCGCAGATTTATATCGTATGCCTCCGCGTTGTCTGTGTCTATTAGTTCATCCCAGTGATGATAGAGCACAACAACCTGATCTTGCGTGCCGCTGTTTGCCTTGCGTTGGTATAGGTTTCTTAGCGCAGCCGGTAAGCCATTGTTCATCGTTTGGTAACGATACGTGCTTGCCGAATCGTTGATCAGGAAACACGTAACACCATGATATTTGTTTAATCTATAACCATCGTCAGAAATTGCGGTGTTTCTTCCCTGCCATTTGAAGAAATGGCGCATCTGATCTATAAATGTGTAGTTGTATCCCATGGCAGATACTTTCGCTAACACATCACCATCCACCACACGCTCGGGTGTCCAAAACACATTGTTTGACGGTGCCGTGGCATAAATACGTTGCAGTGTTTCGGCCGCTAAAGCCGCATTATCTATGTTAAATGCTGTGGAAAAATACGACAGCATGTGATCGGAATAAGTGCTCCCTAACAGGTTGACTTGTCCCGTCTGCGCCATTGATGCGATACGTGCATTAAACGATGGTCCATCGAGCCATGGTTTTCCCGCTGAAGGATCTACCGATGCCCACTGGACAGCCGATGACAGCGTCGGAGTAACATGCAGAGTCATCGGCACACCAAATGCCTCGTGAGCATCCAGACTACGGTGCCATCCGGTGCTATAGCCCGAATCTATTTTCGCCTGTGTCTGGCTACCTGGCCTGATCGCGTGGTTGCCATGGTTAAGTATGATCACCTTAGCGGACTTACATTGGTCAGGATAGCGACCATTACCATCTGCCTGCATATAGGTTGTTAGTTTTCCGTTAGAAGCAATATAATCTTGGCTGCTCCAGTAATCCTCAGCAAGCCAATCATCATAAATGGTATCACGTATATCATTTCTCCCACCCAAGTCACCCAGGCCAGTGCCATTGTTCTGCGTGCCATCGCGTGTGGTGTAAACTTGGAATCGAAGTTGGCTACTACCATTCCACCCAGCGTCTAGTAGTGCCTGACGGCTGATTGAAAACTCACAGGCATCTAAATCCGAGTTGAAATAAGCCGCACCGAATCCATTAGCCGCATTCTGGTCACGCGATACTACTCCAGTAGCAGCAAGATCTTGGTTTACAGCCGTTGTATTATTTCCCGCGTCGGTATCCACATAGACCCGTCCCGTATTGCCTTTATAGCAGGCAGCTACAACTTCCCACTTCATCTCAGTGAGAATATCTATCTCATCGGGAAGGGCGGCTTCACCAGAGGCGGTATTTCCTGTGTCGATAACAACATAGATATCCATGTTCTCCTCCTCGGCGAACGGCTGAAGATCATAGAAATCTAATCGAAAGTAAAAGTTTCCATCGGCTCCACCATCGCGTGCGTAAAACGCCACCATGTCGCGCGAGGTGTCGAATCCATCGCCTGCCAGAAATGTGTCGCCACTTTGGTTATTACCGCCTTCACCTTCGCGCTCATCGAAGGCCACCAGATCATCACACGTCCATCCAGCGAACTCGTTGCCGTTGACTGCATTACCTACAACAACTTCAGTGCCAGGGCCGATTTTGATCGAATTAGCAGGAAGTTGCGCCACGGCATTACTGACCAGGGGCTTGGTGCCACTTGTCTGCTCTTGTGCGTTGGTAAACGAGTCACCATCTGGATCACCGAATGCACCCTGAGTAGTGTCACCGTCATCCACCGCCGCTGTTCCTATATTGTCTGTTCCATTATCTAGGGGATTAAGGCCATTCTGCACTTCCCAACCATCTAATAGACCATCACCATCTGTATCCACGTTAAGCGGATCCGTCTCACTCCATGCCTCACCAACATCGTGATTACGATCGCGATTGGTGTCGCCCGTAATCAGACCATTGCCATCCTTGTCCTCACCGTAACCATCACTGAGGCCATCACCATCGGAGTCTGGATTATTAGGGTCGGTTTCCAACCAAGTTTCCCCGAGGTCAATTATTCCGTTTGGCCAGACCTTGCTGCTGTCATTTCTATCTAAAGTATTACCATCACCATCTACCCAACCGTTGTGCACAAAAGTGGTAAGATTTAATCCGCTTAACCAGGCGGGATTAAAACCATCTTCCACACCGTCGAGGATACCGTCGCCATCGCTGTCGGGGTTTTGCGGGTCAGTCATTGAGCCATGGATCTGCTCAGTACGGCTTCGGTTGAAGTCGTAATTAGGTAGGTTCCAGTTATCTGGTACGGTGTTGAAGTAGGGAGGATCAAAATCCGCCTTAAAGTTTGCAGTTCCATCACCATCGGTATCACGCGACATAATCGTTCCGTAATCAAAAATATTATCGGAATCCCCATCGGTAAACGGCTCAGATGTTTCACCAACGTCATGAACTCCATTACTGTTAGTATCATCCCAATCGAACTTCTGGTTACCCGCGCCAATGTTATCAGGCCCGTATCCCGTGTCTGTGAATAGCTCACCTTGCTGCATGATTGAGACACCAGACCACCCGACTTCCAAAGCGTCGGGAAGAAGATCACCATCTGTGT
>JABHEX010000170.1 GCA_018676385.1 Akkermansiaceae bacterium | reverse complement strand
CACCCAAAGGCTACTTGGTTGATACCTTGTTGTTATGTCATTTACTCGACTGGAACCTCGACGACTTAAGCACGAACAAGCATGACCTTTATGGCCATGTCGTTGAGAACTTCGTTGCTACCGAATTGCTGAAACTGCTCTCATTTTCCGAGCTCAGAGCGAACCTCCTTCACTTCCGCACCAGCGACGGCAAGGAGGTGGATTTCATCTTGGAGCGTCCCGACGGCACCCTTGCAGGCATTGAGGTTAAAACGTCAACCCGCGTAGATACAGGTGATTTCAAAGGATTGAGGGAATTACAAGAGGCCACAGGTAGCGACCTTCAATGTGGTATCGTTTTATACGCGGGCAAGGAGATCGTCCCATTCGGAGATAAGCATTTTGCCGTTCCTATTTCTGCGCTGTGGCAATAACCACCGGGCAGACCCCGCACTCCTGATAGTATGGATTGTTGATTTTCGAATAGCAGATCCGCTACGTCAGCCCTTCGAACATGAGGTTCTTAAAAAAACCATCCTTCCTTCCAACCCCACTCCCCGGTCACACGGGGCGTAGGGTTTTTCCGTTTTTCAATATCCAACATGGAACTCCCAACCGATAACATGCCAGAACAAAGGTGCGGTCACATCACAAAATCTTCATCGACCTCGACACTCGCTTGGCTACCCTACTCATCAACAATCAAACGATGATGGATTTTTATCCACAATTCAGCCACGCTCAATCACCATGATCCGCTCACTCCTTACTCTTCTATCTTCTGTCTTGTATCTTGCATCTTCCGCCCAGGCCGATCCCATTCGGCTTTGGCCCGACAAGGTCCCCGGCTTCCCCGACGACTACGTCCACAAAGCCCACTCCGAAGTCGATCCCATGCGCGTCACCGACACCAGTCGCGCCACCATGAAGGTATTCCCAGCCGACCCCAAAACCGCCACCGGTCACGCGCTCGCCATCTTCCCCGGCGGCGGCTACAGCATCCTCGCCCATAAACACGAAGGCGAAGAGGTTGCTAAGTTCTTTAATAGCAAAGGCATCACCTGCTTCGTCGTTTACTACCGGGTGACTATAAAAGGCGGGCAAAAAGGTTACCAATTCCCAGGACCTCTGTTAGATGCGCGACAGGCGATCCGGCACGTCCGCAAAAATGCCACGCAATACAAAATAGATCCTAACAAAGTCGGTGTCCTCGGCTTCTCAGCTGGCGGTCACCTCGCCAGCATGTGTGCCACCCGCTACGCCGATCAACTCAAGGGCGACCCCATATCAGACATCTCCGTCCGACCCGACTTCGCCGCCATGATCTACCCCGTCATCAGTGCCATCGCACCCTACTCCCATGGCTGCACTCGAAAAATCCTCGGACCAAACGCAACCAAGGAACAAAAAGTCGCCGCCTCCGCCGAGCACCTGATCACCAAGGACACCCCGCCACTTTTTCTCGCACACAACCAGTTCGACGGCGTCAGCTCACACAACAGCACCGTGCTCGCCCAAGCAGCCACCAAAATGAAAGTCCCGTGCGAACTCCACATCTACCCACAAGGCGGCCACGGATTCGGTATGGGTGTCAAAGGCAAACACCTTGCCGCCAATTGGCCCAACCTGCTCGAACAATTCATCAAACGAATCCCCACCAAAAAATAACACTCCACCATGAAACACCACCTCCTCACTCTTCTATCTTGTATCTTCTATCTTGCATCTGTGGCTGCCGCGCAGCCACCAAACGTAGTCATCGTCATCACCGACGACCAAGGCTACGGCGACCTCAGTTGCCACGGCAACCCCATCCTTAAAACCCCCAACCTCGATCAGCTCCACGGCGAATCGGTGCGATTGAAAGACTACCACGTTGCGCCCACCTGTTCACCAACTCGATCAGCACTGCTCACTGGCCACTGGACGAACCGCACTGGCGTTTGGCACACCATCATGGGGCGCTCAATGCTACGTGAAAATGAAGTCACCATCGGGAAAATCTTCAAAGACGCCGGCTACGCCACCGGTATGTTCGGCAAATGGCACCTCGGCGATAACTATCCATACCGACCTGAAGACCGCGGCTTCACCGAAGTCCTGCGCCACGGAGGTGGCGGCGTCGGCCAAACACCGGACTACTGGGACAACGCCTACTTCGATGGCTCTTACTGGCACAACGGTAAACCCACACCCGTCAAAGGATTCTGCACCGATGTCTTTTTTGACTACGCCACCCGCTTCATCAAGGCCCAGAAAAAAGCCGGCAACCCATTCCTCGCCTACATATCCACCAATGCACCTCACGGCCCAATGCACGCGCCACTCAAATACGCGAAACCATATATTGGATTAAAAGAGGTCAAAAAAGGGCGAAGCTCACTCGCCCGCGCCCACTTCTACGGCATGATCGCCAATATCGATGACAACGTCGGCAAAATGCGCACCTTTCTCGACCATGAAGGGCTCACCGACAATACCATCTTCATCTTCACCACTGACAACGGCACCGCCGCAGGCGCCCAGGTCTTCAACTCTGGCATGCGCGGCCAAAAAGGCAGCGAGTACGACGGCGGCCACCGCGTCCCCTTTTTCACTTACTGGCCAAAGGGAAAACTCACTGGAGGACGCGACGTGAAGCCCATCACCGCGCACGTCGATATCGTCCCCACCCTGATGGACTTCTGCGCCATCGCTACACCCAAGGGCATCAAGTTCGATGGCCGCAGCATCCGACCCCTACTCGAGAACACCGCCAAAGACTGGCCAGACCGAATTCTGGTAACCGACTCCCAACGCGTCAAAGACCCGATCAAATGGCGTAAGAGCGCCGTCATGACCAGCCAGTGGCGATTCAATAACGGCAAGGAACTCTACGACATTAAACAAGACCCCGGCCAAAAAACCAATGTCGCCGCAAAGCACCCGGATGTCGTTGCCCGACTCACCAAGTTCTACGACAACTGGTGGGACGAACTTCTCCCAACCTTCACGCAAGACACCGCGATCTATCTCGGCCACCCAGCCGAGAACCCAGCCCGTCTCACATCACACGACTGGATCACCACCAAATCCACCCCCTGGAACCAACGTCACATCCGCACCGCCGCCACGGGTAATGGTATGGTCGGATTCTGGAACATCAAAGTCGTCGAAGACGGCACCTACGAATTCCGACTGCGCCGCTGGCCAGAAGAAACCAACCAAGCGATCAATGCCTCCCTGCCCGTTGGCAAGGACGTCCCCGGAAACCAAGCATTCCGCGCTGTGCCCGGACAAAAAATCGAACCCATCAAAGCCAGCCTCCAAATCGGCAACCAAAAAACAGAAACCAAAATCGTAGCAGGCGACAAGGAAGCCGTCTTTAACCTCAACCTCAAAGCCGGTAAAACCCGCCTCACCACCCTCTTCCACACCGCTGACAAAAAAGTCTACGGCGCCTACTACGTCTACGTCCTGAAAAAATAACCACTCACCATGAAACTCACATTCACCTGTCTTGCTTCTTGTATCTTGTATCTTCCATCTGCGGCTGCTGCGCCAGCGGACGACCACAAGGGAGTACAAGCATCTATAAAACCAAACATCGTCTTCATCCTCGCCGATGACATGAGCTTCGATTCCGTTTCCGCCAACAACCCAAAGATCGGAAACATGAAGACCCCGCACATCGATAAGCTGATCTCCCAAGGGATGAACTTCACCGATGCCCACTCGGGGTCATCCGTCTGCACCCCGACCCGTTACGGCCTTCTAACAGGTCGCTACTGCTGGCGCACCAAACTCAAAAAACAAGTCCTCTGGTCATGGGGTGCTCCACTCATCAAAAAAGATCGCCTCACCGTCGCCGAACTCCTGCAACAGAACGGCTACGCCACCGGCATGGTCGGCAAGTGGCATCTCGGCATGGATTGGCGCGATCAAGACGGCAAGATCGTCAACGACATTCTGGAAATCACCGACGCCCATTTTAAATCCAAAGAAGCCACGAAACGCGTTGAAGCCGTGGAAAAAAAAATCGATTTCACACAGCCGATCACCGGTGGTCCGACCGACCACGGCTTCGACTACTACTGGGGCGTCGATGTCCCCAATTTCCCACCCTACCTCTGGATCAAAAACGACCGGCTCCAAGGTGTCCCCACAGTCCCCAAACCCAAAGATATGTTTGGCTCCCCCGGCCCCATGCTCCCCGGCTGGAAACTTGAGGAAATCCTCCCCACTCTCTCCAAAAAATCCTGCGAATGGATCACCCAACAGAGTAAAACCAAGAAACCCTTCTTCCTCTACGTCCCGCTGACATCACCCCACACGCCCATCGCGACCAGCGAAAAATTCCGCGGTAAAAGCGGCATCAGCAACTACGCCGACTTCGTCATCGAAACCGACGCCGTGGTAGGCAACATCATGACCGCTCTAGAAAAATCTGGCATGGCAGCAAACACGCTCGTCATTTTCAGCACCGACAACGGTACCGCGCATGCAGCCAATTTCAAGGAGCTGGAAAAACACGGTGTCGACGTGCACAATCACTTCAAAGGTCACAAAGCCCAAATCCACGAAGGTGGCCATCGCGTTCCATTTGTTGTGCGCTGGCCTGGAAAAACAAAACCCGGAAGCACCTGTGATGAGGTCATCTGCCTCAACGACTTCATGGCAACCGTTGCGGATCTTCTAGATGACAAGCTACCGGCAAACAGTGCCGAAGATAGCACCAGCATTTTACCGTTGATCACGGGCGAGACAAAATCACTTCCTAATCGGCCCCTTGTTATCAACCACGATTACAGAGGCAACTTCGCCATCCGCAAAGGACCATGGAAACTCGTCACCAACACCAAGCTCTATAATCTCGAGACTGATCCCAAGGAAACCACCGACATCGCCAAGAAACATCCGGAGCTCGTCTCAGAACTTCGCAAAACTCTGGAAGCCTATCAGAAAAACGGCCGTTCACGCCCCACATCACTATGAAATTCGCCCTGCTCGTTCTCACTTCCTGCATCGTGACCCTTGCGTCCGTAGGAGCTGCGCAAACTGTCAAAAAACCAAATGTCATCTTTATCCTCGCCGATGACCTCGGCTACGGCGATATGAGCTGTTACGGCGCTAGCCATTTCAAGACGCCTGCCTGTGACAGTCTCGCTGACGAGGGGATGCGTTTCACCGACGCCCATTCGCCCTCGGCAGTTTGCACCCCCACCCGATATTCCTTGCTCACCGGTCGTTACAGTTGGCGGAGCTGGCTCAAGAACTGGGTGCTTCAGGAAAATCACCCGTTGCTCATCGATACCGAACGCCTGACCATGGGCAAGCTATTCCAAAAGTCCAGTTACACCACTGGATGTATCGGCAAGTGGCATCTGGGATGGGGGACGGAACTTGGCACCGACTTCAGCGGTGAAGTTAAACCGGGGCCGTTAGAGGTCGGGTTTGACTCGTTCTACGGTGTTCCCTTCAGCCACAACAGCAGCAAACGATTTCAGGTGTTCATGCGTGACCGCCGCATCGTCAACCTCAAAGCAGGCCTTAAGTTCGACAGCAAGGAAGCTATGAAGCATACTGTGCGTAAGCTTGAGGATACCGCTATCGATCTGTCCAAGGAGGCCGTGGCATTTATTGATCAAAACAAGGACAAACCTTTTTTCCTCTATTACCCAACCACCAACATCCACTTCCCCATCACCCCTAACAGCCGATTCAAAGACACCACAAAAGCCGGTGCCTACGGAGAGTTCGTGGTTGAGTTCGATTGGGCGGTGCAGCAGGTCCTTGATGCTTTGAAACGAAACGGACTGACCGAAAACACTCTTGTGGTCGTAACCAGCGACAATGGTGCCCGCCCGCTCCCGTCTCTCAATGGTCACCCATGCAACGGCCCTTGGCGCGGCACCAAGCGGCACATCTACGAAGGTGGTCACCGCATCCCTCTGATCGTGCGCTGGCCAGGGAAAGTGAAAAAAGGAACCACCTCGGATGAAACCGTGTGCCTGACGGATTTTTTTGCCACCTTTGCCAACCTATTAAATCAACCTGTCCCAAACAATGCCGGTGAAGACAGCTACGATCTGACCAACCTGCTCATGGGCAAGCCCTACCCGCATCCATTGCGAGAAGCAACCGTTCACCACTCGGTATCCGGCCAGTTCGCCATCCGACAAGGCGACTGGAAACTCATCGAGGGCAGCGGCAACGGCGACTACCCGAGAAAGGAAAAAGGCAAAATGGACGTAAAAACGTGGAATCCTGAACGCGATCCAACCACCGGGAAATGGACGAATCTTGATTACTTCCAACTAAAACCCGACAGGAGCCCCCAACTCTACAACCTCAAAACGGATCCCAAGGAAACCACCAATCTCGCTAACGAGCATCCAGAACTAGTTGCCAAACTGCAAAAGAAACTCAAATCCTACCAAGATACAGGCCGCTCACGCGCTCTCAAACCTCACCCACAACCCTCTCAATAATTCCAACTTTGACAGTTCAACCCACTAACTATAAACACCAATAACATGACCAACAAAATCACTCAATCTATCTGGAGAGGCAGTCTCTTCATCGCCTTATCCTCATTGGCAGCCGCAGAAATCAAAATGCCCGCCTTCTTTTCAGACGGAATGGTTCTGCAGCGCGAAACCGGTGCCAAAATCTGGGGAAATTCGGATGCCGACCAAAAAGTAACAGTCAGCTTCGCAGGCAAGACATCGACGTCAAAAGCCGACAAGAATGGAAAATGGAGCGTAGAGCTCAAAGGTCTGAAAGCATCCAAACAAGGTGCCGCTCTCACCATAGAGGCCGGTAAGGATAAAAAGCAAATTAACGATGTACTCGTTGGTGAAGTATGGCTCGCAAGTGGTCAGTCTAACATGGAATGGAAAGTCACAGGCACAACCAGCAAAGACTCCATCGCCACCGACAATGACGACCTCCTTCGTATCTATGTTTCAGGTAACATCACCTCCATCAAACCATCTACTGATTTCGCAGGATCATGGAAAGCGACCAAACCAGAGAATACAGGTGGCTTTACCGCTGTCGGTTATGAATTTGCAAAAGCACTCCGTAAAAAACTCAACGTTCCCGTCGGTGTGATCGAATGCTCATGGGGCGGAAAGCCCGTGCAATCATTCGTTAGTGATGAAGCTCTGAAAGGTTGTCCCGAAGCAAAAGCCATGCTCGACCAAAAGGCCGCCGCCATCAAAAATTACGATCCCGCCAAAGCGAAAAAGAATTACGAGGCACAAATGAAAAAATGGAAAGAGGCTGATGCGAAATGGAAGGCGGAGAAAAAAGGAAGACGTCCAAGGCAGCCAAGAAAACCAGTGCACCCAGCACTCAATTCCAGCATGTCCTCTGCTATCTACAACGGAATGATCGCACCTATCGCAGGTTACGGTGCACGCGGCGCCATCTGGTACCAAGGAGAATCCAATGCGCACGGTGATCAGGCAAAGAACTACGGCGAACTGCTCGAATGCCTCATCCAAGACTGGCGCAAACAATGGGACTCCAACCTCTCGTTCTACTACGTGCAACTCGCCAACTTCACCCGCAGAGGAAAAAACCACCCCGACTGGGTCCACGTGCAAGACGAAATGCGCCGACTCATCGACGACAGTAACTCGAAAACCGGACACGTCGGCATGGCCACGATCAACGACATCGGACACCCGACCGATATCCACCCTAAAAATAAAAAAGACGTCGGCAAACGCCTCGCACGCTGGGCACTCAACCAGGACTACGGCAAGAAAGACGTCATCGTCTCAGGCCCACTCTACAAATCCCACACGATCAACAATGGCGCTATCGAAATCACCTTCAACCACGCCAAGGGACTCAAAACTCGCGACGGAAAATCACCCGGCTCCTTTGAAATCGCCGGTGCCGACGGACAATGGCAAGCCGCCGAAGCAAAAGTCTCCGGAAACAAAATCATCGTCAGCAGCAAGAGCCTGACCAAACCCACCCAAGCCCGCTACGCCTGGAAAAGCGACCCCACTGGAGCCAACCTCGTGAACGCGGAAGGCCTGCCCACAAGCTGCTTTGTCACCCAATAGGGAGAAAGGATTTGCAATCCTTTTTATCAACCCAAGCAAGCGCGATGCACATGATTCTTCGCTAAGGGTTTAAAAATCCGTTCTCCATAACACTACATCAAATAATGAAACTCACGCTAACCCTCCTTGCCACTGGATTTTTGTCTCTGGCTTCTGCCGCCACGGCGGCTCCCAACGTCATCTTCGTCCTCGCCGATGACTTGGGTATAGGCGACGTCTCACCGACCAATCCTGACTGCAAGATCAAGACACCCCATCTACAAAAGATGGCGGATGAGGGGATGACATTTTTTGATGCCCACACGTCGAGCTCCGTCTGCACACCAACACGCTACGGCTTACTAACAGGTCGCTACAACTGGCGATCACGGCTGAAGAGAGGTGTGCTCAGCGGCACCAGCAACCACCTCATTCCCGCTGAAAGAGAAACCGTTGCTCACCTGCTCAAACGCGCCAACTACCACACTCAAATGATCGGCAAGTGGCACCTCGGATGGGATTGGGCCAAGGCAGACAAGGGCGAAAAAAAATGGAGTAATATCGATTTTTCAAAGCCAGTCAAAAACGGCCCCGACATCAATGGGTTCGACGGCTACTATGGGCATTGCGGATCGCTAGACATGGCACCCTACGTCTGGGTTAACACCGGAAATCCCACCGCCATCCCAACTCGGCAGGAAGGTGTTAGCAAAAAAGAAGACCCCTACGGCTGGTATCGTAAGGGGCCCATCAGCCCGGACTTTAACATCGAGCAAGTGCTACCTCATCTCTTTGATAAAAGCATCACCTACATCAAGGCACGTGCACCAGAGGCCAAAAAGGGAAAACCAT
>JABHEX010000169.1 GCA_018676385.1 Akkermansiaceae bacterium | reverse complement strand
GAAAACATCCTCAGTAATTAAATTACATTGATACATATGAAACACATTCTGCGCACTTTGCCTGTAATCACTCTGGTATTTGTTACTGTATCTAACCTTAGTGCCAAAGAAGGTTTTACTTTCATCAAAAACAAGATTGCCGTCACCGCAAAACCAGATGCAACAAAAGTGACCGTTCCATATCACTTTGAAAACAAAACTGATCGCACACTTACAATTGCCAAGTATGATTCTGCCTGCTCATGTCTCAGCGCCAAGGTCAGTAAAAGTAAGCTGATATACAAACCAGGGGAAAAAGGTGAAATCCGTGTTCAGTTCGCTATTGGCTCTTTTTCGGGTACCGTTGAAAAAACTGTCCTGCTCTGGACCACAGATGATGAGGACGACAAACCATCGATGGTTATGAGTGTGGCTCTCACAATTCCCATACTGCTAGAACTTGAACCCACGTCCCTGCTCTGGAACCAGAACGAAGAGCCAAAAGCCAAGACTATCAAACTCAAGGTCAATAACGACAAACCCATCCGAATCATAGAACACGCAGGCACTAATGAAGACTTTCTTTATAATTTTAAAACTATCCGTGAGGGATGGGAGTATGAGCTTGAAGTTACTCCCAAAAACACCGATCTACCAAGTTTTGGGATGATCAAAGTAACCACGGATGCAACAATTCCCCGCTACAAAAGACAACAAGCATTTGTTTGTGTAAAACGCCAAAAAAAATAGCCCCCTGTCTTTTGTGTTTTCGATGTAACAAAAACATTACCTTCAGTACATATATTTTCTGGGACCACCACAGGCGCAAGAATAGGGCTTCATGAAGAAACAGCACAAACTTCAGAAGTATTGGCAATCTAATGTTCAAATTATCTAGTGCTCTGATAGCATTTTCCGCAAGAAATGTATTACGCTGATGACTTGTAGTTGCCAACCCGCTTAGGATTCATACAATGGCGTGCCCATGTCGGATTCCTTCGTTCACCTGCACGTTCATAGCTCCTACTCAACGCTGGACTCTACCATCCGTACCAAGGAGCTATGTGCTCGTGCCGCCGAGCTAGACATGCCCGCCGTGGCACTTACCGATCATGGAAACCTCTTTGGCTCCATCGAATTCTACCAGAATGCCCACAAAGCTGGCATCAAACCCATCTTAGGTTGTGAAATTTTTCTCGCACCAGCGAGTATCGAAGACAAAAAAGAAGTTCCAGGCAGAAAAAATTCTACGCATCTCACTTTATTAGCCAAAAATGAAACTGGCTATAAGAACCTAGTAAAACTCGTTTCAGTTGGTCACCTCGATGGCGAATGGCTTGGCGAACCACGAGTAGACCGTGAGTTATTGGGAGAATATTCCGAAGGCCTAATCTGCCTGAGCGGCTGCACCAATGGTGCCGTCGCCGAGTGGTTTCATCTGAATGATCTCGACGCCGCACGCGCGGAGGTCGAGCAACTCGCAAATCTATTTGGCAAAGATGACTTCTACCTGGAGCTCAACGACCAAAGACTCGAGATCCAGCAGACGATCAACAACACACTTAAAGACTTTTCCCAGGAACTTGGGCTTAAACTAGTCGCAACAAATGATGTGCATTTTCTTAACAAGGACGACCACGAAGCACACGACGTTCTTATTTGTATTGGAGAAGGTCGTTTACTGTTAGACGAAAACCGTAAAAGCTACCCGGCTGATCACTATTTCAAAACACCTGAGGAAATGCGTAGCTTGTTCGCCGATTTTCCCGGTGCTTGTGATAACACGCTAGAAATCGCGGAAAAGTGTAATGTCGAGCTGGTGCTTGATCCCACAAGCTCAGAGAAATACCCACAATTTGATTCACCGGATGGCACACCCCGTGAGGAGTATTTTCATAAGGTCTGTTTTGATGGCCTGGAAAAGCGCTACGGCAAACGCGAACTCGACTACCTCTGCGAGATGCACGAGTGTAACGAGGCTGACATCAGGAAAACCCTCGATGACCGTCTAGACTACGAAATCAAGACCATCAATGACCTCGGCTTTGCGTCCTACTTCCTAATTACCGCAGACTTCATCCAGTGGGGACGTGATAACGATATCCCCGTTGGACCCGGCCGTGGATCCGCAGCCGGATCACTCGTCGCCTACACTATGGGCATCACCGACATCTGCCCGATACGCTTCGGCCTGCTGTTTGAGCGATTCCTCAACCCGGAGCGTGTTAGCCCGCCGGATGTTGATATCGATTTCTGCCAGTCTCGCCGACCCGAGGTGATCGACTACGTGCGCCAAAAATATGGTGAGCGTTCGGTATCTCACATCGTTACCTACGGCACCTTGGGTGCCAAAAGTGTGATCCGTGACGTCGCGCGCGTCATGGGTATTTCCTATGGCGATGCCGACATGCTCGCGAAGATGATCGAGGCAAAACCGGGCGTAAAACTTAAGTCCGAATATGACGAAAAAGCGGAACTACGCGAAGTCATCGAGAACTCAAGCACTTGGCAAGACCTGTGGAATTATGCCCTAAAATTAGAAGGCCTAAATCGAAACACCGGTGTGCACGCCGCTGGCGTTGTCATAGGTGATCGCCCACTCGACGAGCACTGTGCACTAACTCGAGGTAACGAGGGTGAGGTGGTGACCCAGTGCGATATGGGTGCCATCACCGAGTTGGGCCTGCTTAAAATGGATTTCCTGGGTCTGAAAAACATGACCGTCATCCAGGATGCAGAAAATCATATCCGTAAACACACGCCGGACTTTGATATCAATACAGTGCCACTCGATGACGAACCGACGCTCGCACTGCTCAACCGGGGTGAGACTATGGGTGTGTTCCAGCTTGAATCCGGCGGCATGGTAGAAACCTGTAAAAAATATGGGATCTCAAAAATTGAGGATATCATCGATCTGCTCGCACTCTACCGCCCGGGTGCGATGGACTTCATCGATCAGATGATCGAAGTAAAAAAAGGAATCAAACCAGTCAAATATGAGCACCCATTGTTGGAGGAGATCTGTGGCGACACCTACGGCGTGATGATCTACCAAGAACAGGTGCAAAATGCCGCCAAGATGCTTGCCGGATACACTCTCGGAGGTGCTGATATTTTGCGACGTGCTATGGGTAAGAAAAAGCCTGAGGAAATGGCAAAGCAGCGCGAGATTTTTGTAGAGGGAGCCAAGGCTACCAACAACATCGCCGCCCCACTTGCGAACCAGATCTTCGACAAAATTGCTGGCTTTGCCGGATACGGATTCAACAAATCCCACTCCGCTTGTTATGGCCACATTTCCTACTGGACCGCCTACCTCAAAGCAAACCACCCAGTGGAGTTCCTCTGTGGCCTACTGTCCAATGAGCTCACTAACACGGATAAGATCGGTATCTTTATTTCAGAATGCAATCGGATGGAAATTGAAATGTTGCCGCCTGATATCAATCGCTCACAACTTAAATTCGCCCCCGAAAAAACACCCTCTGGAAAACTGGCTATTCGCTACGGACTCGCCGCCATTAAAAACGTTGGTGAGGGAGCCATGGCCACCGCTATTGCCGACCGCGATGCAAACGGCTCATATGAGAGCTTAGAAGATTTTTCTAACCGGCTGGACTCCAAAAGTGTCAACAAACGCATCTTAGAGAATCTGGTAAAAGCTGGTGCGCTAGACTGGACCAGCGAGCCACGGGCCTCCATGTACGGGAGGGTTGAACAAGTAGTTGCATCCGCCAGCTCGGCCCAACGCGACCGCGCCCAAGGACAGGTCTCACTATTCGACACCATGGACTTCGCCGGCGCCTCTCCAGCGCAGGACAATGGCACCATGGTTGCAGAAATTGAGGAGTGGACTAAGGATGAAAAGCTCGCCAACGAAAAAGAGCTATTAGGTTGTTACACCAGCGGTCACCCATTGGATAAATACAGAGGAATCATTGATTCTGATCGTTTTGAGAAAATTGGTCTGATGGACGACCTTGATACCAAAAACAAACGTGCCCGATACCCGTTCGCAGGTATGATCCGCCACGTTGAGCACAAGACGACACGCGCTGGAAAATACTTTGGTGTTCTACACATCGAGGACTTCACCGGCAGTTGTGAGGTTGTATGCTGGCAAGAAAGTTATGTGCCTGCACGCGATGCCGGCCTGCTAATGTCTGGTAGCGTCATCCGGTTCAAAGCTAATGTCCAAGTTGATGATCGCACCGAGACACTTCGACTTACTGGCTCTGAGATCAAGGAGCTTAAAGTTCGTAAGGCCACAAAAAATGGAGCTGTTCAAATCGGTCTGTGGCTATCTCGTCACTCGGAGCAAGATCTGGAGAAAATCCGTACGATACTCGCAGAACACCCAGGTGAAACTTCGGTCGAAATTCACTTCCAATCAGGATCAGGCAAACGCGCTACTATCGAAGCCGGTGAAACACTCCGAGTTAAAAAGTCCCCTGCCCTGACCAAGGCGCTCGCTGAATGGGGAGTTTAATTCTGGCATGAGATTTGGTTATTTTCCAACCTAAATTCGTAGCGGTTTGTTTTATTCGTTTGCTGTATGCCTGAAATTCAGAGTTAACGAGGTATTGTGACTTAGAATCTAGAATATAGACTTTAATAATCGGCTAGTGTGGGTATGAAACTAAAAACAACCTCCAAGGTTCTTGGGTATTTCACTCTGAACGCGACAGAGATCTATACCATATCGTTGATGCTATTACCATTAGGTCTGGGAGACCATTAGATGCCTTGTTAGCATGACACACACAAAGTATTCAATTTTCTACTCAAACAGCTGGTCAATTTTTTCTTTCACATCTGAGCCTGCTTCCAAGTAATAGGCATCAGCTCTCTTCGTATTTCCGATCACCTCGGTATAAACTCCCGCGGATACAAGTGCCATTTTATCCTCGGGGCGATAGACTGCCACCAGCTGTGCGAGCGCGGCGTGATCTTTGGGTGTTAAATCTGTAAAATCAAAAGTAGCCTGTTTGTCTCCCACGGTTGCCTGAAAGGTCAGTTTGGTATCACCTCCTACTTTTGCCAACCAGACCTTACTGCGCGCCTTTGATAGACTGATTGGTTTTGGTTTTAACTCATCAGCGTGACTGAGTTCGGCAAGCGCTTTGAGCAGTCCTTTGTCCAGAAGAGCACGGCGTTCATTGGACATGGGTCGTGCTTTTCTGCGCAAACTATCGAGACCTCTTTTGGGTGCAGAATTACTCACATATCCTGATGTCCCGGCACCTGTTACCTGAAGGCGTTTTTTAGCCAATGCCAGAACAATGGCACCAGTGGCGGTTGTTAGCGGGCGTGGCCCATATGAGCAATCTGAATTGCAGTTCGGACGGTCACGCCCCCATGGCTGAAGGATTAATCCGCCGTTGTGGGTTTCTGACAAAATAATGAAGGTCTTCATGTAGTCGAGGTAGGCACGTTTCAGCTTAGCATCATCAGATTGTGCCGCACCTAGGATGCTCCAAAAGCCTGCAAGATGCGAAGATGCGTGACCATCGAAGGAATTTCCAGGGGCTATGGCACATGTGTTCGCCAAGTGCATCCCAAGGTATTTCCAGGAATCCGTACCATTGCTGCGGATTAGATGTGCAAGTGCTCCCATCCCGACAGGTGCTAAGTGACCGCCGCTGCGGGTTGTTTTGTAAGGCTTTTTAGGTTCAGGCGCTTGTTTGTAGTCTGGGTGATTACGATCGACCCTAAGTGTCCCCTTCTCCTTAAGTTCAGTAACGAGATTGGTAGCCCTTTCTTTCTCAAGCCAATCAAGAGGTTTCCATCTTGGATCTTTTTTGGTCGGCCAAAAGACCTCATATTCGCCAATGTCCTGCATGCCATTGGGAAGTAAATAGCCTGGTCCTTTGCCGCTGCCGCCTTTGTTTTTATCTTTCAGCTTGAGGATAGCATGACGGTGAGTGATTTTTGGGTTGTTGAACCGATCAGCAGAATTAAAAGCGTAAGCAATTTGTGCTGTATCCGGTGTCGCGCTATTCAGGTAATGCTGATGGATATTCTGATAGAGTTTTTTGTCATAAGGCAATGCCGCTTTATCAAACAGGCTCATGGCAATCATTTGCAACCCAGAAATAGCGGCAATAGATGCGTAGGGTTTTTTGCCAGTAAGCCTCAGGTTAAGTTCGGATCGGTGAGTGTAAATACCATTACTGTTTCGAGACCCCAGCGGCATACAATCTGTTAGTGACTTAATAGCAGGCAAAAGTTTACGATCTTTGTGCAAGAGGTAATACTCACCCATAACAATACCCTCGAAACCCCACCTCCAAGTTTGGAAGCCTCCGCCAGCCGGGTTATAACGCAAATTATAGTAGCTCTTGATATTGTCCTTGATGATACGATCATACTTGGATTTTCCACTAGCCATCAATGCAAGCATCTGATGCGCTACCCCGTGCGGCCCGCCATAAAAAGAGTTCGGCTTTTTCCAGTTACTTGATTTGTAGTCGGTTACGATGAAGTCGCATAGCTCTTCCAACATCATATCCGAGCGCTTACAATTGTAAGGGAAAGTATCGGCAAATCTCCCCACTACTCTAAGCGGTATAGTGACTGTTTTTTCATCACTCTTAAGTCCCAATGGCCAAACTATGAGATTCAGTTTGCCATCACTTCCCT
>JABHEX010000168.1 GCA_018676385.1 Akkermansiaceae bacterium | reverse complement strand
TCATTGCGGAGAAATGTATCCGGCCCGAAGTCATTGCAGACATAAAGATCCTCGTCACCATCATTATCCGCATCAAACCACAACGGCTGATAGCTCTTGCGCCACAGCTTGACGATCTCCCCGCCAGCACGTTCCAGTCGACCTCCGCCACGGTTCATCAGCAAGACGTTGGCAATCCCTCGCTCATCGAGGAACTTCACCTCGGTTTTGAGGATTTCCTTGAGTGCCTCGGACTCTTCTCTAGGGAGATATTTCTCCATCCATTTCGGACCAAGTGAGCGAGAGCTGTAGGTGGACAAGTAAACATCGAGCAAGCCGTCACCATTGACGTCCGTCGCAGCGGCACTGGAAACAAAGTACTGGTAACCTAGGTCGGTCGCCGTACGGGTAACATCGGTAAACTTACCACCATCGTTGCGATAGTAGAGAGTGGGTCCCCTCACCCTTCCCAACAAGGCATCAGGGTCGCCGTCGTTATCGAAGTCAGCAAACAGAGCAAAATTCACATGACCTTCGGCTTTGAGTCCAGACTCAGCCGTAACGTCCTCGAATGTGCCATCACCACGATTGCGGAACAGCTGGGGTTCGACCCAGCGGGCGCTGAGAAACAGGTCCTCGTGACCATCTCCATCGTAGTCCACCACACTGACCGTGGGATACTGGTAGGTGCTGTCTATCCCCAAATCCGCAGACGGAGGGTTGGTGACGGTAAACAACCCAACCAGGTCTTCCTTCTTCTTACCGACAAAACTCTTGATGATCGCCTCCCGATGGTATGAGTGCCGCGCGATCTTGCGGGCTTCCGGATCGGGAAGCGCCTTATCTAACACCTCCTCAAATATCGGCTGCGGTGATTGATCGGTTTTAAATTCCAACGGCTCCCACTTCACCAGCGTCCAGTCATCTGTGCCCTGCTTTTTTTCCAGATAGAGTTTCTGCTTGGCCTTTACTCCAATAATTTTTCCATCATCCCCCCGGCGAACTCCTTCGAACTTTGTCTTCATGACAAACCGACCCTGCTTAAACTCCGCCGACAAAGTACCAAAAGAGGCACTGGTCCAGCGGTGGGAGGGATCCAGCTTGTCCCAACCCGACATCTTGGCGACATATCCCGCCAGGCCTTCGCTCGATCCACTCACCATGAGTGCCCCAAGCCCCCGCAGCTTGGGGGTCATCTGGAGGATCAACTCCTCGGATTGAACCATCCGCTGAATCCGGGCATCGGCAGATTCTTGGGATGCATCAGGGTTTTCATCTGATGCTGTATCCTTATCGGAGCATCCGACAACACACACGCATATCAACAAACTAACAAAAGAAAGCTTAGCAGGCATCATAAACGAGTCGTTGGGGGTTTGATATGAACAGCGGGATATTGTGCATACGATTCATAGAGAACAATCTCACAAATGGCAATGAACTAGTCTGACTCTATACCCAAAATCTGCAATTAGGCTTTGCGAACCTGAGCTCAACAATTAAAAGAACTTCCTAGCATATTTCTAGCCCCCCCATGAACATCCTCGGTATTTCTGCCTTCTATCATGATTCAGCCGCCGCGCTGATTTGCGATGGCAAGATCTGTGCCGCCGCGCAAGAGGAACGATTTACACGCAAGAAGCACGACGCCTCGTTTCCTGAGAATGCCATCGACTACTGCCTCCGCGAGGCGGGCATCAGCATCTCGGATATCGACTACGTGGCATTTTATGAGAAACCTCTTCTAAAATTTGAGCGGTTGTTAGAAACCTATCTTGCCTATGCTCCCGCCGGGTTTGCGAGCTTTCGGCAAGCGATCCCGGCATGGATAGCCGACAAGTTATTCCTGCCGCGCAAAATCCGGAAGGCATTGGGGAAAAGTTACCAAGGCCCCCTGGTCTACCCGGAACACCATGAGTCGCACGCTGCCAGTGCGTTCTTCCCGAGCCCATTCAGCGAAGCCGCCGTGGTGACCATCGACGGCGTCGGAGAGTGGGCCACGACGACCATCGGCGAAGGCCGGGACAATAAGATCAATCTGCTTGAGCACCTCGACTTCCCCCACTCTCTCGGTCTGCTCTACTCAGCCTTCACCTACTACACCGGATTCCGTGTCAACAGCGGCGAGTACAAGCTGATGGGACTCGCGCCTTACGGTGAACCGAAATACGCCGACCTAATCCGGGAAAAACTCATCAATATTCGCGACGACGGGTCGTTTCGCCTCAACATGAAGTATTTCAACTACTGTCAGGGGCTGACCATGACCAACAAGAAGTTCCATGATCTATTCGGACAGCCACCAAGGAAACCTGAGTCCGACCTCAGTGAGTTTCATATGGATATTGCGGCGAGTATTCAGAAGGTCACCGAGGAAGTCGTCATGAAGCTTGCCCACCACGCCCACGAGCTTACCGGACACAAAAACCTCTGCCTCGCAGGAGGGGTCGCGTTGAACTGCGTCGCCAACGGTCGGCTCCTGAGAGAAGGCCCGTTCGAAAACATCTGGATCCAACCCGCAGCGGGCGACGCCGGTGGTGCTCTCGGTGCCGCGATGATGGTCTGGTATCAACTGCTGGAAAACCCACGAACGCCAAGGCAACCCGACGACCAGAGCGCAACCTATCTCGGCCCAGATTTCGGCGACAACGAAATCCGCCAGTTCCTCGAATCCAAATCCGCGGTCTTTGCACACATCCTCGATGAGGATACGCTGGCGGAACAGGTTGCCGGTCATCTTGCCGACCAACACGTCGTAGGCCTGCACCATGGACGGATGGAATTCGGTCCTCGTGCCCTGGGGTCACGAAGCATCCTCGGTGACCCCCGCTCGCAGGACATGCAGAAGGTCATGAACCTGAAAATCAAATTCCGGGAATCGTTCCGCCCCTTCGCACCCAGCGTCCTGCGCGAACACGTCAGCGACTACTTCGAGATGCGCGAGTCCGAAGACAGCCCGTACATGCTGATGGTCGCCGACGTCATCGACTCCCGCCGGACCGATTGCGCGTCCGAACTCACCGCCACCCGCGGCCTCGATAAGCTTCCCATCGCACGCTCCGAAATCCCTGCGATCACGCACGTCGATTTTTCTGCTAGGGTGCAGACTGTCGACAAAGACCGCCATGGACTCTTCCGGACGATTATCTCCAAATTTCACGACAAAACCGGCTGCCCGATGGTCATCAACACCAGCTTCAACGTCCGCGGCGAACCGATCGTCTGCACCCCGGAAGATTCCTACAACTGCTTCATGGCAACCAACATGGACGTGCTCGT
>JABHEX010000167.1 GCA_018676385.1 Akkermansiaceae bacterium | reverse complement strand
TCGGGCTGATCACCATGTTCGGGTTACGGCCCGGCTCTGAGTTTTCAGCAAATGCCATCGCCTGTGCGCCTGTGGTTGGGATTTGCCCCTCAAACCAACCGGTGTGGGTGCCGGTTTCTTTGAGCACGATACGTGCGATGGAGTCGCCGCTCGAGCTTGCCACACTGACGACCAGATCATCGACTTCACCGGTACGGCTTCGGTCGGGATCGATCACCCTGACATTGATTGGGTTACCTGGTTTGATGATTTTGGCGATCTGCTTTTGGAATTCCTCCTCGGGGTCGGGTTCCTTTTTGGCGCGTTCGTTGGCATCGAGTGATTCGGCGGCCATTTTTGCCTTGGCGGATTGCTCAGCAAACTTGGAGCCTGTTGCCTCAAGGTCGGCAATGAGCTTTTCCATATCGGACAAGCGTTGTTCTTCGAGCGTCAGAAGCTTGCGGGCGGATGCCATGAGCACGGCATCGGAAGCCACGAGGATCGGGCCACCACGTTGCTCCGGGATGTCGTTCATCCGCTTACGGAAACGCTCGGAGTATGAGTAATAAATCTTATCGTCTCCGATGACCTGCAATTTCTTATCACCAGGTGATGGTGCACCGAGAGCGGTTTCAAGCTCGCCACGGAACTTGGTTTTCTGGTCACCGAACTGACGCAGGAAAAATGTTTCTTTATCGCCGGAGTCCGCCCAGACGATGACCTCGATCTCACTTCCCGCGCCGGAGACGGCGAGTGTGGGATCGTTCAGCGTCACCTTCAGTTTCTCACCAGGGAAAATCGATTTCTGCTTACTGGTAGAGCCGAGTTCGACTTCTGTCGCCTCCATGAGTTTCTGACGTTTCAGCTGCACCTTACCTAACAACAGCTTAGCATTGGCGTGGTTAGGTTCGCGGGTGAGGATGGAATCGATGTCATCTTTCGAGTCCTCATATTCCTCCATATCGTAGTTCACTACGGCGCGGGCGTAACGGATATCAGTCCAGATTTCAGGCACACGCTCGAGCTCGAGCTGAGCGAGCGTTTGCAGGGCACCATCGAAGTTCTTGGCAATACGCTCGGCATCGGCACGGCGGAGTGTCGCGCGGTGACGGGTCGGGATTTCTTTGTAGGCTTCGTTTTTCTGGATACTGGAAAAAATCGCGTGTGCCTCGCGGATCTGTCCACGCTGCATGGCGATGTTACCGTAGGCGATTTCGATATCCACTCTTTCATTCAGGCTTAGTGGAGTTCCGTCTTCACCGGCCCAACCGATCAGTCCCTTGATCAGTTCTTCCTGACGCTCTTCGTCGCGGCTGTAGATCACGCGGGTAAGTGCCCAATTGATGTAGGCCATTGAGAGCTCGCGATAGACGGGCATGAATGCCTCCCAGTTTTCATCCAACAGATCCCAGGCGGTGTCATCGTTGCCGGTAATCCAATCGCCCTGCGACTGGTAAATCGGGTACGCCGGGTGGTTTTTTGCCACCGGAATGACGATCAGCCCCATCTTCATGGCGGCTTTTCCGCGCAAGGATTTCATCAGAGGAACATCAACATCGCGTTTGAAATAGCTATGGCCGCGGTGGCGCGCGAATGCATCGAGACCCGCTGAGGCCAATGCACTCACGGCTGACGGATGGGCATCGATCTGCTCCTGCATCAGGTTTTTAACCGAGATATAGTTATGGTGGTTACGGTTGATTTGTTGCCACACATATAACGCCAGACGATGCAGCTGGATGGCATCGGGGGATTTGATAACGGTGGCGATCAGGTGATTACCAAAATCGGTGGCCACGGGTGCGACTTTCCAATCATCGATCAATTGCAGCAGCAAGTCCTGCACTTTGGCGTCGGCGAGTACACCCGGGGTGAGTTTAGCCAGGTTATCCAAAGCGCGTTCAGGAATCTCAACGCGGACGGGTGATTTCTTCACCTTATCGACGGTCGACTGCAGAGCCTCGACGGCAAAAGCAATATCTTCCTTCAGCGCCTCGGGGTCGATCTCAATTTCACCTTTCTTATTTTTCTTCAGCTTACGAGGTTTTCTCTTCTTCTTTTTGCCTTTGGCATTCACCTCGGGTTCGCCTTCAACCTCGATCAGCGCGAGCAGATCTTCGCTGACCAACATAGGATCGGCAGCATCGATCAAGGCAACCTGTGCCGGAGTCATGACATCTTTTTTAAACCACTGACGGACGGCGTAGCGTGCTTCAGGTGAAATGGTTTTCCATTGCGGCGATTTCGCCAGTGCTTGCGCGAGTTTGACTTGCTCGGCATTGTTTTCAGGAAACTGTGTGTTGACCCATGCGATCACCTGCCATGATGCCAGCTTGTTTTGCTTCAGTGCGTTGGCGACTGACTGACGAAGTGCTGGCTCGAGCGGGTGTGGCACGAACTTCTTCGGCTGACGTCTCTTGAACTCGGAGATGCTACCACCGGCGTGGCGCTGGGCGAGGTAGAGGATTCCGGGTGCGTAGGTGGTGACGTTCACCTTGTTAGCAGCTTCCAGTTCTTTCCAGGCAGGATCCTGGCCGGTGAGACCCGTAGCGAGAGCAGTCTTGGCAATGTTTTGCGCATCGATGCTACCGTCCTTCAGCAACTCAGGGAGCGCTTCCGGGGTGAATGGCAGGATCTTCAACAAACGTTCGCGCACGCTTGGGATTTTCGGTTGAGGAGATTTGTAGTCTGCCCAGAGTTTTCTGAAGGCAGCAAGCCGCTGGGCTGCGGGAGCTTCAGGCTTGGCATCGACGGTATCGATTCCACCGCCTAGAGCTGCCCACTGCTGGTTTGCCAGATCGGATGGTTTACCACCAAGGTATTGTTTAAAGTAGCGGTGAACGAGCGCATTCCGCTGGTCGTGATGTTGAGGAAGACGCCATGCTTCTGGACCGACCAGTGCCGTCATCGCCTTGTCATAATTCTTGTCCTTGTCGGCGGCGACTGCTGCGCGGATGAGCGAGGCGTCACGGTCAGCATTCTGCGCAAGATTCGGGGCAAGCTTTTGTAGTTGCTAAAATGTGAGCTGATCCCACGGCTTTTCTAACAAAATAACACCGGTCCGGCTGTTCATCTGCTTTGGGTTGGCGATGACGTAGTCGCGCACCACCTTGATATCCATCAGACGTATTTCCCTGACACCGTAGTAATTGTCCCGCCACGTTTGCATCAGCTCGGCGAGCTGTGAGGGATTGAGCTTGGGGATGGCTGCCACGATGGGTGCCAGCTTGGCATCAGTTTCGTGCACCCAGTATGTTTTCACGTCACCACGGTAGTAGCGGCCGTTGCCACCTCCGGCCCAGCCATCTTGCACCCACTTGGCGTAGCCTGGGAACTTGGCTAACAGCGCCTTTGCCTCAGCGATGGGCAGAGCGACGTTGACTGCGGGTTTTGTAGCCTCCTGTGTGGGTTGATTCTTTTTGTTCTTCTTTTTCTTAACTTGATTACCGGAGCTGCCGGATAGAGCCAGATTGTAGTGTCTGACGGATACTGCCCAGTCGAGACGCAGAGCGGTTTCCTGATCGAAGTTCATCACCTTGGCTAGGCGTTTGCAGGCGGCAACGAGTTCATCGCTTGAAACGACGGTACCAGGTTGATCAGCGTAAACGTTAGACGATTGAAGCAGCCAGCGGAAATAGGTATCGTAGTGGGTGATGCGCAGATCGTTGGACAGGCCGGATTTGATCAGCGCGTGCAGTCGGTTCGCGACGGCAATGGCGTCCTTGCGCTTGATCGCTTCTTTGAGGAACCACTGGTCGAATTGACGGACGGTGGAGTTACCGGCGAGTCTGTCCAGAGTGCTGCGATTGAATGCATAGGCGGCACTGAGGTCGACCAACTGCTCGTTAAGCAGGGTGTGGCCTGAGATCACAGCTTGGGCTACGGTCTCCGACTTCGGGTCGGCTTTTTTCAGATACTGCTGGTAGAGTGCGGCGGCACCGCGGGCATCACCGCTGAGTTCGGCGGCACGTCCGGCGTAGTAGAGCAGCATGGGATTCTTCGGCAGGTTCTGCCGCATCCATTTGCGTGCCTCGGCGATGGCTTGGGTGGGTTTCCCCGCGTCCAGTCCTGCCTTGAGTAGCGCAAGGATCTCGGCCTCCGGTTGGGTTGCCATGGTGCTCGCCATGGCAGTGCGTTTTTCATCGAAGGTATCCGCCTGTGCGAAACCACCTAACAATAAAAGCGCTGCCAGAGAGCACACCTGTGCCCGTGGAGGAATGATTTTGCGCATTGGGCTCATCAAATTTTCCGGTTGGTTGATTAACATGCGACTCCCTTATTTTTCTTCTTCGGCTTCGATGCCGGCGAGTTTCTTACGTGCCTCGGTCACATACTTACTGGTCGGGTAATCGAAGATGAGTTTACGCAACTTTGCTTTTGCAGTTTCGTTATCGCCCATTTTGTAGCCGACGTTCGCCCACAGGATGAGCATCTCATCGAGGAATCCGGCATCGGGGTAATCATTAAACACGCTTTCTAACAACTCGGCTGCCTGTGCAAACGCATCGGTATCTACGTAGTGGCGCACTACCTTGCCGAGCGCGTCAGCGGCGTAGGAACTCTCGGGATATCTTTCGTAAGTTTTGCGGTAAGCGGCGACGGCGGGCCCCATGGCATTTTGCAGCGCGGTGGCCTTGGACAATCCAGCCTTACCCCATTTACTATTGTGGGCGTCGGCTTTTTCGATGGAATCGACAGCTCGCTGTTGCAGCGTCTCACCAATGCGGAACTGTGCCTCGGCGGCAGAGATTGGGTTTTCCAATTCCAGAACCTGCGCATAAACGTCGACCGCTTTGTCGAACTCACCTTTGTCGGTGAGGCTGCGACCGAGGGTCATCAGTGCCTTATCAGCGAGCACGGACTCGGGGTAGAGGCGGTTGAATGCCAGACAGGTGGAAGTGGCGGCATCAAAGTCGTCCTTGAGAAGTTCGCACTCCCACTTCAGGCGGAAGGCATTTTCCACGATGTCACCGGGAAGTTTTTTCCGGTTCATGATGATTGGGTTCACCTTGCCCAATGCCTCGGAGGCACGCTGGGAAGCACGTTGATCGAGTCCCATGTCCTTGTAGATTTCACCAAGGCCAGCAAGGGCTTCGGCCTCGACTGATCCCTTACGGGCTTTGAGTAGTTCCTCGAATACAACAAATTG
>JABHEX010000166.1 GCA_018676385.1 Akkermansiaceae bacterium | reverse complement strand
GGTAGTCAAAACCAAACTCAGCATTGGTGCCGTAGGTGATATCTGCCTCGTATTGCTCGCGGCGGAGCTCGGACGGTTGCTGGCTCTGAATGCAACCGATAGTCAGGCCAAGGAATTTGAAGACGGCGCCCATCCACTCGGAGTCGCGTCGGGCGAGGTAGTCGTTCACGGTGACCACGTGCACACCCATACCGGTTAGGCCGTTTAAGAAGACGGGCAGGGTGGCGACGAGTGTTTTACCCTCACCGGTTTGCATCTCGGCGATCATACCGCGGTGTAGACCAATACCACCAACAAGCTGCACATCGAAGTGGACCATTTCCCAAGCAATCGGCTGATCGCAGACGGTGATGGTTTGGCCACAGAGACGGCGAGCGGCGTTCTTTACCGCGGCGTATGCCTCTGGCAGGATCTGGTCGAGATATTTGGCACGGGCGGATGTGAAATATTGCTCTTCGACCTCACGGAAAGCTACTTTGGCCTCTTCGATTGAGTCCACGGAGGCTTTGACTTCGGGCAGGTTTGGAAATTCTTCTCGTAGCGAGTCCAGCCGCAAACCAACATCTTTAGCGACCTCGGAGATGCCAGTTTCATCCATTGATTCGAGCTCGCGGATGGTGGCTGTTTGTAGTGGTAGGTAGCGGTGCAGGTGTTGTTGCCAGCCGAGAACTTTCTCCTTGAGCTGGTCTGTGGATTCGCGCTGGTAGGCTTCCTCAAGCTCGTTGATTTTGGCGATGACGGGCTGCATCCGCTTGAGTTCGCGTTGGTTCTTATTGCCAACGATTTTTTGCAAGGTCCATTTGATCATGTCAGATAGGATATAAGATAAAAAATAGGTAAAATTTGAGTGTCCTCGGTCGTTGTCGATGAGGCATGTGAAAGAAGTCCTTACACTTGCTTGTCCCCGTTGGCAAGGGATTAGGAGGCCTTGATGTCGGCCAGTGTCGAGGGGTTCTCCTGCAAGTGATCGGTGACGGAGCGAATTGCCTCTAGCGTGGCTCTTGAGACGTGGTGTTCCATACCCTCGACATCGCGATAAATGGTGTCCTCATCAATATCGAAAAGCTGCAAAAAACGGGTCAGTGTTTCGTGGCGGTCGATGATGGCGCGGGCAATACGCAGGCCTTCCTCGGTGAGGGTGGTGCCGCGGTATTTTTCATGTGCTACAAGGCCCTCTGCATCGAGACGCTTGAGCATGTTGGTGACGCTAGCCTGGGAGATCTCTAGTTTCTTGGAAATATCGATCGGGCGTGCATATCCCTTTTCCTCAATCAGATGGAGGATCTGCTCGAGATAATCGTCGCGTGCGGTTGAGCCGCTGGTGCGGTGAGATAGGGGCATGTGTGAAGCATTGAAAATTAGTAAATAAGAATCAAGAATTAACAGCGGCTAGGGTAAATTCTCTGATGATTTGATGATGATATGTGGTCGGTAGAGATCTTGGTTAGATGCCTGAAACTCAGCTTTGAGTCTTACTTGAAACTTGGAGAGGTCGCAGATTTCCCACCCAGTAAATTGCCATTTCCCCTGATTGCCATCGTGTGAGATGCCGATGAGTAGATGGACTGCGTCGTGCTGGATCTTGTTAGTGCGGGTGCGCGGCTCGAAGTAAAACGTACGCAGTGACGATGCTCGTGATTTTTTCTCATAGAGTTTAGGATCGAGATAGAAATGAGTTTTCTTTCCGGATGCATCGGTGTGTGTGATGAGGAGGTCAGGGTAGCCGGAGCGTTGCTCTTTTCCTTGGGTGTTCTTGGGGATTGAACAGGTCAGCATGGGGTGAGTTTGCAGCGATTTGCGTAGGTGGTCCTCAAAATAGCGGGAAGCCTCGTTGATCCTGCGCAGCCGACGAACGGGAGAGTTGTCTTTGTTCATTGTAGTTGTTGCGGCGTTCACCGACTTAGTCATAGCAGTTAAAAAATCCTGATGGGCGGGCTGGGATTTATCAAAAGGCATTACTTTTTTGCCGCTGCTTGCATGAACCACGTCAGTGAAGGGAAATTTGCGTGTCCCCAAGTTCTGATCAAGGAGATGGTGAACGAGGTCGTGGGTGGATGATTTTAGTGCTGAAGGGGGTGAGTCGTTCACATGATCAGCCATTACTGGAAGCGTGATACAAGTGGCTAGGCAAGTGAACAATCGGATTTGGGTAAACATAAGGTATGGTTTCATGGTGGTTAGTAAGGTCAATATCATAAGTGTGTATTGATGGTTTCAACTCGCGGGTTTTGATATCCAAATAGTCTTGCATAGCGTACAGCTACAGGGTAAGTGGCGTTCTTGCTTTTGGGCATATCTGAGATCATGAAACTAGCTAGCCTACTCACACCCGATCAAGTGATTCTTGATTTGCCGGGTGATGTGTGCACGGAGGCAACGGCTGCGATCATTGACCATTTGATTTCCATTGGGCGACTCAAAGAGGCGTTGCGTGAAGAGGTGCTTGAGCTGCTCAAGGAGCGGGAACGCCAGATTAGCACGGGGATCGGTTCTGGAGTGGCGATTCCACACGCTTTTTCAGACACCATAGACCAAGTTGTGGTGGCTTTCGCCCGTTCGAAAGGGGGGGTGGATTTTGAGTCGCTCGACAACGCGCCGGTAAATTTCATCATTCTTTTTATTGTGCCTAAAAAAGAATACAAAATGCACCTTCAAACGCTCGCTGCAATTGCTCGTATGTTTAACAATTGCGCAGTTCGTCAAAGACTGATGGAGGCGGAGGATGCCGATGAGGTGTTGGATATTTTTGCATCTCGCCCATCTCGCAATAGCTCGGAGCTATAGTAGCCTCATATCACCTCTAATATTTACCTATGATCAAAGATCTTGAACACGCCTTGTCGTCCGCTATCAAATCCATCGGAGTAGATTTACCTGAGGGATTCACTATCCAAGTGAACGCTGCTGCTGATTTACGCTTTGGCGATTACCAGAGTAACGCCGCAATGATTTTGGCTAAACGACTCAAGAGCAACCCTCGCGAGCTTGCAATGAAAGTGGTGGATGCTCTTGATCTTGGTGATTTGGCGACCGCGGATATTGCTGGCCCTGGCTTTATTAATTTTAAGGTAAGCTGTGGTGCATGGAGTGAGCGGGTGAGTGGGCTTCTCGGTGATGACCGTTTGGGTGTTCCCGTTGCAAGCCCGAGCCAGACGATTGTGGTGGATTTTTCCGCACCGAATGTTGCCAAGCCGATGCATGTGGGCCACATCCGTTCCACGATTATAGGTGATAGCTTGGCGAGGATAGCTAATTTTATGGGTCATGAGGTCATCACCGATAACCACATTGGTGACTGGGGAACCCAGTTCGGGATGATCATCCACGGATGGAAAAATGTCCTCGACCCCGGAGCCCTTCAAAAGGATCCAGTAGCGGAGCTTCTGAGGGTGTATCGTGAGATTAATGCCCAATGTGGGGATGATGAAACTGTGCGTGAAATTTGTAAACAAGAGCTTGTGAAGCTGCAAGGAGGTGATGAGGAAAACCTCGAAATTTGGGGGAAATGTGTGGAACTGTCTAAGCAGGGGCTGCAGGGTATTTATGACCGCCTTGATGTGAAATTTGATTATTGGTATGGTGAGAGTAATTATAACGATCGCCTAGCACCGCTGGTTGAAGGGATGTTAGAAAGCGGTGTTGCTCGTGAGAGTGAAGGAGCGATTTGTGTATTTTTTGATGAAAACCCCAAGCTTGCCGATAAGCCGTCGATTGTTAGAAAGGCTGATGGTGGTTTCCTATACTCGACTACGGATTTGGCTACAATTGATTTTCGGGTTGATCAGTGGGATGCAGATCAAATTTGGTATGTTGTAGGTGCGCCACAGCAGCTCCATTTCCAACAGATTTTTGCCGCAACGAAAAAACGTGGGCTTACCCCCGCAATGCATCACATTGCATTTGGCTCAATATTGGGTGACGATCGTAAACTGATGAAAACCCGCAGTGGTGAAAACGTGCAGCTCATCGATGTTCTTGACGAGGCCGTTGAACGGGCAGCTAAAGCAATTGAAGAAAAAAACCCAAGCCTAGAAGCTGACGAAAAAGAAAAGGTAGCAGCCATCGTTGGGGTCGGGGCAGTAAAATTTGCTGAGCTCTCACAGCACCGGATGACCGATTACGTTTTCAGTTGGGATCGCATGCTAGCCTTACAGGGTGATACAGCTCCCTACCTCCAATATAGCTACGTGCGTGTGCGCTCTATTTTCAGGAAATTGGGGCAAGGTGTGCAACTGGATCAAGCTGCAGTGGCAATCGTGGCTGATTCGGAGGTGCAATTGGCGCGAATGTTGGTTCGTTTCAGTGAAGTTGTGCCCTCATTGTTGGAAGATTTCAGGCCAAACTTACTGGCGAATTACCTGCTAGAGCTGGCCAAGGCATTTCATTCTTTTTTTGAGGCGTGCCCAGTACTCAAGTCGGAGGGTGAAACACAAAATACTCGTCTGGTGCTCTGTGAGTTAACCAGCCGTGTGTTGGAAAAAGGATTGGGGCTTCTCGGGATTGGAGTCCCAGAGAGAATGTAAGTCATCGTGATCTAACGTGCAATGCGATAGTTTTTTAGTAGAGGAATTCTGCTTTTAACTAAAATTACCACCAACATAGGATGCGCTAGGATTTTGTTTTTTTACTGCGGCTTTGTCTTGGTATGGGCAGATTGTGATGCAGTTTTCTTGTTTCACAGGGTGAGTTAATAGTCGTGTGGGATTGTTGTTTTGAGCGTCTGCTGCTGCTTGATCTAAATGATTTATCTTTGCTGTGAGAGCGGCTGCTATTGCATCGGGAATGATGTTGTGGATAGCTGCTGTTTGAATATGACCCGCGAGAATAAGATGTATTTCGACGATATTTAAGTGAGCAGTTTGAGGGCCGGTATGAGCTGTAACTATAACTAACCGTGGGGCGACTTCTGTAATACGTCGGACACGTGCGCGTGTAACGGTGGTATGGTTGTGTGTGGGGCACACACGGTGGTGAGTAGCTACGTCGTGAGTGGGAAATACCTAGTCGATAGCCACTGGGCCTTGCGCAGGAACGGTAACTACCACGATCATAGCAATACCAATGATTATTATTACGCCAGTAGGGAGTGCTGCCGACGTAAACGCGTGTGTATCCATGTGGTAGCACGCTAAGGCTGCTGCTGGGATAATACGTTGTGCCGTATGAGCCGGAGCTGCTGTAGTATCCGTAGTCAGCGCATGAGGGGAGTATGAATGAGATAATACCCCCAAGTGTCATATACAGCAGATGTGCATTCTTCATGCTTTGATGGACGCATGTGAGCGATTAAAAATTCAATTATTTACCAGCTTTTTTCACAGCGGCTTGATTTGGGTCAAAGGTTGTGGAAAATACGGCTGTGAACACTCATCATTGGATTGCCGCTGACCAAAGCCATTGCTGGCATCCGTTTACTCGGCAGTCAGACTGGGAAAATTCAGAACCTCTGGTTATGGTGGAAGGAGAAGGTGTATGGCTAACCGATTCGGAGGGCAGGAAATATATCGACGCAAATGCATCAATTTGGACGAATATCCACGGTCACAATCATGGTGTGATCAATGATGCAATCCGTGATCAGCTTGATAAAGTTGCTCATACTAGTTACTTGGGTTTTGCCAATCCCAGAGCCAGCGAACTTGCCCAGCGGCTTGTGGGATTTTTTCCAGATGACGACCTCCAGAGAGTCTTTTTTTCTGATAACGGATCAACCGCAGTCGAGTGTGCTGTAAAAATGGCGGTACAGTATCGGATGCAGACAGGGGATGCCGAGCGAACGCATTTGATTGCATTTGATCAAGGGTATCATGGTGATACGATGGGTGCGGCATCGCTGGGTGGAGTCGGAGAGTTTTTTGATCGGTTCCGAAAATTTGGTTACCCTGTTAGCCATGTTCGAGACATGGCGGATTTGCTATCGCTAGACTCATCAGAGATCAATAAAACTGCAGCCGTTATCATTGAGCCTCTCGTACAGGGTGTGAACCAAATGCACGTTTGGCCCAAGAATATGCTACTGCAGCTCAGGCAATGGTGCGATAGGCATGGAGTGCATTTGATTTTGGACGAGGTGATGACTGGTTTTGGCAGAACAGGTACTATGTTTGCGTGCCAACAGGAGAACGTCACTCCTGATTTCCTCTGCCTTGCGAAAGGTCTAACCGGAGGTTATCTCCCGCTCGCCGCTACCCTAGTGCGTGAGGAAATTTATCAAGCGTTCCGTGGTGGTGCAGAGAGAGCATTCTACTACGGACATAGCTATACTGCTAATCAGCTTGGCTGCGCTGCTGCACTGGCGAGCCTAGATGTGTTTGAACAGGAAAATACGCTTAGTCGATTGCCCGAAAAAATTAAGTGCCTAGACGAGCTGTTGACTAAGATGAGCTACTACCACCCACAGATTTATGGTGTTCGCCAATGCGGAATGGTCGCAGGCGTTGAGTTACGTGATGCAAATGGTAATACATTTCCGACCACGGACCGTGTTGGTGAAGCGGTTTCGCTTGTTGCACGCGAGTATGGCGTATTATCACGCCCCATTCGCGATACCTTGGTCATTATGCCACCGCTATCCATCAGTCAGGAGGAGATCCAGGTGATGTGTGATGGAATCAGCCGGGCAATTACTTGCTATTTTGACTAACCGTTACCGGATTTACTAACACCCCTAAAAGTGATCAGCCCACCTATGGGGGGGGGCTGATCTGAGGGAGGTGTGTGTGTGTGTGTGTGATGCGCCACCTGAAATCCCTCTAGCGCTCAAACAGTTTCGAGCAGTGTGTGAGACGAATCAAGCGAAAAATCATGCAAAAAACATTCATCATGAGTATATTACATTAAAATAGGTTATTTGGTATTAGGAAATCGCCATCACAGAGCGCATACTGTTGATGAACATAACGTCACCGAGATTGCTTATCTAGGCAGCATGCCTAATTTTGTATTGATGCAAATTTTAACTACCAAGTATGAGCGAGCTGGATTACAAAAATATCCAAGTTGGAATGCATACACGCGGATACAGTACACTGATGAGTTTACTGAGACGGCAAGGATGCAATTAGGAACATTTTTTGCGGGACAATTTCACTATATTGTGGTTTTGAACAGGCACTAACCAATTTGATTGATCAAACTACCTGATTTCTACTCACACCATGGAAACTGTAACCAAACGCGACCTCGTAACCAAGCTTAGTAATAAAACCGGACTGAACCAGGCAGAGGTTCTTAATGTCCTTGAAACTCTACTAGACACCGTCACCGGCGAGTTAGCTAAAGGTAACGCGGTGGTAATGCGGAATTTTGGATCATTTCAGGTGCGCGAAATGAAAGGTAAGGTGGGACGTAACCCCAAAAACCCGAGTCAAGACATGAAGATTCCGCCACGCGCGGTGGTGAAGTTCAAGCCGGGTAAACAAATGAAGGAGCGCGTGGCGCGTATCTTACCAATGATACAAGAGGGGTGATGAGTATCGCGGTAAAACAACTTGAGTTGCTTGACGAGCTGGGACTTTTTCAGGATTGGACCGAGCGCTATGAGTACGTCATAGGGCTCGGTAAAAAGTTGCCCGAGATGCATGAAGAAAAACACACTCAAGACCGTCTGATTAAAGGTTGTCAATCGCAGGTATGGTTAGATGCAGGTTTTGAAGATGGGGTGATGCATTACCAAGCTGATTCCGATTCTCTGATCACCAAAGGTATGATTGCTTTATTTGTGAGGGTTCTTGATGGCGAGAAACCAGATGCTATTCTCCAAGCGGATATGTCATTTATTGATAAGACGGGTCTCAAGGAGCATCTCGCACCCACCCGTGCTAATGCGCTCAATCTGATGGCTACTCAAATGAAGCAACGTGCTCTAGAACACGCGGCATCCTGAATGTTTTTGAACTCTCTCGGTGAAATTGTTCCATCTGGAGCTAACACAAGCTCGTCAAGAATCGCTCACACCTAAGCCAATAGGCGCAGATTTTTGATGTCTGTACGGATAAATCAGTTCTTAGATTACTCAAGTGGGGTAATTATTTTTTTTGTTGTAGCCAAGAGTGCATTTGGGCGGCTGTCTTTTTGCCGATGCCTGGCACGGATTCTAGTTCCTTCAAGGAAGCAGTGCGGATACGTTTAACTGAGCCAAATCGTCTAAGTAGGGCCTCTTTACGTTTTGGAGACATGCCGGGGCAATCGTCTAATAGACTCTCGCGAACGCGACGACGGAGCAACAACTCATTGTAATTATTGGCAAACCGATGTGCTTCGTCTCGGATTCGCTGGAGTAGTTTTAGTGCGCCAGTATCGTGCGGTAATCTGAGCGGTTCAGTGCTTCCGTAACGGAAAATTTCCTCGTGTTGCTTGGCGAGACCAATCACAGGGAGGTCATCTAGCCCGAGCCGTGTCAGTTCTCTTACAGCCATGCCCAACTGCCCTTTGCCTCCATCGACAATCACAAGGTTAGGTATGTGTAGTGGTGATTTACCCTCGCGCGCGAGTCTTCGAAGAGCATCGAGAGGACGTTCTTGATTGCTAGAATCAAGAACGTTATTTTCTAACAGAATTCTTGAGTATCGTCTTCTAACTACTTCTGCCATGCTTGCGAAGTCGTCTTGTCCTTGAACGGTTTTGATTCGGTAGCGCCGGTATCCTTGATTATCAGGTATGCCATTAACAAAACGAACCATGGATGCTACGATATGATTATTCGAAACGTTCGAAATATCAAAGCATTCCATGATGTGTAACGGGTCAGGTAGGGAGAGAGCATCTTGCAGCTCTATCAAGTCTTCAGTTGGTGTCACGGTGCTGGGGACGCCTCTGCCGCGAGAAAAGCTGCGTGTTGGACTCAGAGTTTTTTCGAGATTATCAATGATGTCTCGTAATTTTGCTGCTTTTTCAAAATCTAGTTTTTCTGCAGCTTTATTCATTTGTTCGCGTAGCCCGTTTAGGCGGTTGCCCTTGCCCTTTCCTTCTAGCAGATTAATGGCTTCATCGATTCGTTGGCGGTATTTTTGCTCAGAAATTTTACCCACACATGGAGCGCAGCATTTTCTGATAATATCGGCATGGCAGTGTCGATATTCATGGTCTCCCGGTTGTTTGGGTCGGCAGGTGCGCAATCCGAATTCCCTATTGAGCCATTCCAGTGTGGCTTTCAGTGCCACCGAATGAACGAATGGCCCGAAGTAGCGTGCACCATCGTTCTTTTTTAATCGTGTTAGAGCAAAGCGTGGCAGCGGAACATCAAGTTGCACTTTGACCATGTAAAAGCGTTTGTCGTCTCGCAAGCTGACGTTATATCGTGGGCGGTATTGCTTGATGAGTTTACTCTCAAGGATAAATGATTCTTGTTCATTTTTGACCACATGGAAATCAAAGTCGCATATACTATCGATCAATGCTCGCGTTTTTACATCTGATCGCATTTTTCGGGACGGCGTGAAGTAGCTACCTAAACGCTTTTTAAGATCTTTT
>JABHEX010000165.1 GCA_018676385.1 Akkermansiaceae bacterium | reverse complement strand
TACTATGTTTTAGCTGGTGAATCACGCTGGCCTTTGTTAACTCGAAGGCATGTTTATTACGAAAAAAATGTTGATGGCTCTCGGCTCAGCGTGTGTGGTATTATCTCAGCCACATGCCGCCGCCGCAGAACGTGTGAATCTTGGAGATTTTTTGATGTCAAAATCCCCTGCAATCGCACCTTCGATGAGTCTAAACTACACGTTGGCTACTAAAGTTGATTTTGATAAGATGGCGGGCGGATTTTCCATTGAGCAAGCTGCGTTTAGCCTACCTCTTACGGCTCCGATTTACCTTAATGATCAACATGCATTTGTTTTTGGAATTGATTACAATGCTGCGTGGCTGGAATCCGATTCACCTCTCGGTAATGTGGATCTTCACGACTTTCGGTTTATGGTTCGCTGGATGTACCGTCAGCCGGGTAGCAAATGGTCGTGGACAGCACGCCTATCTCCGGGCGTTGCCACCGATGGATCGAGCATGACTAGCGATGACTTTGTTGTCAGCGGACAAGCCGGATTTCGTTACCGCAGCTCGGATCGATTTGCTTGGCTCGGCGGGGTAGCATTTTCAGTCGATGGGATGGAAAGCCGAGTGATTCCGGGAATTGGATTCCAGTGGATGCCTATCGATGAGGTGATCGTGCGTCTCACTGGCCCCAGCTTGAAGGCGTCTTGGCGGCCACATGACGATTGGCTACTACACGCCGGGGTCTGGTCGGCAGGCAGCACGTGGAACGTCGAGAATAATGGTAATAGCTTTGATATCAGGTTGAAGAGTTTTCAGGCAGGAATCGGTGTAGAGCACAGGCTTTCCGAAAAAGTGTGGTTGGGACTCTGGGCAGGAGCAACGATTTCTAACGAGCTAGAGATCGATACGGATTCTGGGAATGAAGTCTTTAAAGATGATGCTGACTCTGGCTGGTTCGCCCGTATTGGAATTCGTAAGGTTCTTTGGTAAAATAAAAAAGCCCCGCCGGACGTATCCAGCGGGGCATTTGAAAATCGTTTGATGCGCGGTTAGCTGGCTTCTGCTAGCTTCACGTTGACGCGGCGGCCGTTCTTGTCGAAGTAAACGTTACCGTCGGCTTTGGCGTGGATGGTATAGTCTTTACCCATGTAAACGTTGTTACCGGGATGCCACTTGGTACCACGCTGGCGGAGGATGATGTTACCTGCGACGACTACTTCGCCACCGAATTTTTTTACACCGAGACGTTTACTGCGTGAATCGCGACCGTTCTTGACGGATCCTTGTCCTTTCTTATGAGCCATTGTTCTGAGTAGTTGGGATTAAAAAATTGAATTAACCGATACTGGTGATTTCCAGCTTGGTCATGTGGCGGCGGAAGCCTTTGGTCTTGTGATATCCTTGACGACGCTTGAACTTGAATGCCACACCTTTTTTGCCGCGGAACTGGTCCACCACCTTGGCTGTAACAACAGCTCCATCGATAAATGGAGCACCAACAGTCGTGCTGCTACCATCATTCACGAGAAGGACTTCGTCGAACTTTGTTTCGGAATCAACATCAACATCGATTTTCTCGACGTCGAGGGTGTCACCTTTTTGAACGCGGTATTGTTTACCGCCTGTTTTGAAAACTGCGTAGGCCATGGGGATATCTCCTTGTGGAATGCTAAATACGTTGAAAACCGACGGAACACACCATGTGCACCGTGCGGGGCGGGAATTCATCACAATCCAGCCATCCGAGCAAGTAAATTTTGTCCACTCACCGAGTTTTTTAGAAAATATCCCATCGTATCAGCATTTTAGGGTATTCATTGATCAAATTTTAAGCCCCTCACTGTGTTTTTGATCACTCGTTATGGGTTTAATTCTGGTGAGAGATGTTGAATACGGCGGTTTGGGATTTCCCGCCGTAAGTCATTTAACGAGATTGATCTGAGCGGCTTTTGTTTCCCTTATCATCATATCTAGTAGCACGAGTGGATTTTTGAAGGTATGCCCACCTTGATCTCGATGGGTCCCACATTACTCTAAAAAGATGATTTTCTCGAAAACCGATAAACAGAGGTTTGTTTTTAAGAAAAATACTTTAGAATACTTTAGTAATGGCTGATGACATCGAGGCATTCATAGAGTTCATGCGTGTTGAGCGTAACGCCTCTGAGCGTACGCTAAGAAACTATAGCCATGCTCTGAATGCCTACCTTGATTGGCGTGGAAATGTATTTTCTAGCTGGTGGGATGAGACGGCCGATGAATACCGTGGATATTTGTTTGTATTGATGAAAAAAGAGATGGCACGGTCGACGATTCGGTTGCGTTTTTCGGCACTCCGGTCGTTCTACAAATATCTGGTTCACCGTCGTGGCCTGAGAGTGAGCCCGCTCGCAGAAATACAGCTACCAAAAGCGGAGAGAAAACTGCCAGTTGTACTCAGTCTAAAACAGATGGAGGAGCTTCTGGTGATGCCGCTCAAGATGGAACTCGATAAGCGCGCGCAGCCGTGGCAACCGATACGTGATGTCGCAATCCTTGAGCTGTTTTATTCCAGTGGCCTACGCGTCTCTGAGCTGGTCGCGCTCGATGTGCGGGACGCAGATTTTTTATCTGAGACACTGCGGGTGGTGGGCAAGGGGAATAAACAACGTATTGTGCCGATCGGATCGCACGCGATGAAGGCAATTCAAAAATACCGAAGCGAGGCAAAGGTGCATGATGGCCCACTTTTTATCAATAAAAACAAAGACCCAAACAAACGCCGACTGAGTGCGCGCGCCGTACAGATGCTGTTAAATAAATACATGCTTGCGAGCGGCATAGGTATTGAGATCACACCCCACAAGCTGCGCCACACATTTGCTACGCACATGCTCGATTATGGTGCAGACTTGCGTAGTGTTCAAAGTCTATTAGGTCATTCCTCGCTCTCTACCACGCAAATTTATACACACGTTACTAAGGAGCGCTTACGCGAAGCGTATGATGCGGCTCACCCGAGGGCTGATGAGTAACTTATTTGTTGTTTACGATTGCTTCCAGCGAGCCAGCACTATTTTCAAAAACGATAATAGTCATGAGGCCCCGATATGGTAGTTGTGGATTTACACAGAAGGCTGTGCTCATTGCATCGGTCATGACAGCTTTATCTGTAATGACGGTAGCCGAGATGCGTTGAGTCAGGCCGAGGCCGGTAGTTGGGCTGACAACGTGAGAGTATCTTTTGTCTGCGATAGTAATTGATTGATGAAGATCACCAGAAGTTGAGATAGCGCAGTTAGATTTTATCAAAGTTTTTGGTGTGATGTTATAGTTTGTGTCGAGTGTTTTCAGAGTGACCTTCCACCCGTCTTTATTAGGTGGGGGATCGCCCAGTAGAACTTCACCACCCGCAATGATTGATACTCGGTTTATCCCTCGATCTTTAAAAATTGAGAGCATTCCATCTGCTGCATATCCTTTGGCAATACCTCCGAGATCAAGGCGCATGTTATCTACTAGCTTGATGACCGCGCGCGACGAGGGATCAAGTTTCAGTTTTTTCCACCCACTTGCGGCTTTTGCCACAGCTATACTCTCATTGGTTGGAAGAGAGTTTTTTTCGCGTGCAATACGCCAGTTAAGGCAATGCCATCCGAGCGTAGGATCGTAAGCGCCGTTAGTTTGTTCCGCTATGTGGAGCGCGCTGCTGAGTACGTTAAATAGCATTGGGCTGCAAGAAAATGGCTTATTGGTAGACGCCGCATTGAGTTGCATGAGTTCGCTTGTTACATCGTAGTCGGAACATGTGCGGTTGACCTCTTCGGCATATTTAAAAGCCGCTCTCGCGGCAGTATCAGCCTTTTCTTTATTGTCAGCAAACAGCACGATGGAAAAACGGGTGCCCATTATCGGCTGATGATAGGTATATTTCTCCAGTGCTATCTTAGCTTTTAGCGCAGGTTCTTTATCACACTGTGCAAGCATGACGATGCCAATAAGGAAAAAGACTTGTCGAAACATCTGAACTAAGGGTTAACAGTACCAAAAATTCGGTCTCCAGCATCACCAAGGCCGGGAAGTATATAACCTTGTTCGTTGAGGCGGTTATCCAGTGCTGGGTAGTAAATTGAAACATCTGGGTGGGCGTTATTCATGGTTTGCAAACCTTCAGGAGCTGCAACGAGGCAGGCAAATCGAATATGCTTTGCGCCATTATTTTTAAGTTCTGAAATGGCAGCCGCGGCAGATCCGCCGGTCGCGAGCATCGGGTCAATCACAATCACATCGGCATGGTTTAATACGGTTGGCGCCTTGAAATAGTAGCTTCTTGGTTGTAGAGTCTGCTCATCGCGCTCCATGCCAATATGTGCCACGGAGGCAGTAGGGAGGAGGTTTAGAAAGCCGTCGAGCATTCCCAGACCTGCACGCAGAATAGGAACCAGCACGATCTCACGTTCCAGTTTTCTGCCGGTTGTGACTTCCAGAGGTGTTTTAACCTCTACAGACATAGTGAACAGGTTTTCCGTAACAGAAGGAACCATCATTTGCGCTATTTCGTGTACGTATGTCCTGAACTCACTGGTTGGGCAGTCACACTGGCGAAGGCGTGCCATGCGGTCGTCAATGACTGGGTGCTGGATATGTTGGTTCATTATGGTAACTAGCATGTCTGACTGAGCGTTGCAATCAAGAGGGAAAGCTACCGAAGAAATTTAGTAAAAGGATGGAAAAAACACGAGGTAATCGCGTATCATTGAGGTGATTTAATTATCTCAATCCGCACTAAATCCAATCGACTTAATATCATATGAAAAGAGTAACCGTTTTTTTTATCGGAATAGTTAGTGTTTTAGTGCCTGTGTCTGCAGATTCTGTAAGACTATCTAGCACCGTTCTTACGTATAGTAATCGACCACTCGGATCACCGGATCAACCATTGCTACTGCGTACGTTTATGCCGGATCCCGGTATAGGTGCTGACGTGTTAAGCCGCCATGATCGGAGTGCTAAATCACCCAAGTATAATGTTAAAAAAGGAAGTGACGCATCAGGCGAATATAAACCGATCGGTGGACTGCCCGCAGCCATAGGCGTGAATCACGGCAGTGTGCTTTCCTACTGCTGGGACACGGTTGAGTGCCGACTTCTCTATTCTTGGAACAATGGTTTTTTGGATATGCAGAATTACTGGGGTGACACTCAGCGTGGTAGCCGCCGGTCGTATGGATATGTGCCCAGCCTTGTGGGCAGCCTGTTTTACAAAGCGAGCGGTAAGCATCCATTGCAAATCGATGGCAAAAGTCTTTCTGATCTACCTGAGGCTGCGAAGTTCTGGGGTTACACTAAGTCGGGAAAACGGATCATGTTGAGGTATGCGGCTGGTGATGCAGAGATCGTATGCGAGATAAGTTCCGGCAGTGCGGAGCATGCATTGGAGATTCGTTATTTAATGAAGGGGAAAGGCAAGCTGAGTTATCAGGTTGGTCTAGCTGGGCACAACGTAAAAAGGCTGTCTGAAGTAGAGTTGTTGGTGACAATTCAGGGCTCTAAAATTGCACAGTATGAAGGCTCGCCTAATAAAAACCTACTCAAGGGTGGCGTGAATGCCGATTCCGGCAAACGTGTGTTCGCAGCAATGGCGTGTGTTACCTGTCACTCACTTGATGGATCAAAAAGTCACGGTCCTAGTTTGCTAGGCGTGTATGGCAGCCAACGAAAAATCAAAGGCATGGGGAAACCTGTGGATGCCGATGATGCTTATATTTTAGAATCCATCCGCAACCCTAACGCAAAAGTTGTTCATGGTTATCCGGAAAATTATATGCCCCCTTATCAGCTGAAGAAAGATGAATACACAGCACTATTGCTTTACATCAAAACCCTCAAAAAATAATCAAATGAATCATTTTAAATCTCTATGGATTAGTGCGAGGCGAGTCGTCATTAGCTGCCTAACAATTATTTATTCGATTACGTATGCCGACGATAGCTGGAAAGTGGAGACCGTTGCGCTTCCGGCAGGATTACCCCCTGAAGTGGGTGCTGTGAAATTTGATTCTGAGGGCATGCTCTACGTTGCGTTGCGGCGGGGTGATGTTTTGATGGCGAAGCCGGTTGCTGATGCCCAGAAATTCCATTGGAAGCATTTTGCCTCGGGTTTTCACAACGCTTGCGGAATGGAAGTTGTTAAGCCAGGACACTTAATTATCAGCCAAATGCCTGAACTTACTGAGGTGAAGGACACCGATGGTGATGGCACAGCAGACAGCTACCGCACGATGACCGATGCATGGGGGGTCAGTGGCAACTATCATGAAACCAACGAAATTTGCCCTGACGGACATGGTGGCTATTACATTGCGGTCGGCACGGCATCATACAACGGGCCGACATTTCACTATGTGCGAGGTGAATACTCTAAAATTGGCCGGCGTGGTAGAAACTTCTCAGGTGTAGAATGGAAAGGCTGGGTGATGCATTATAGCAAAGACGGTAAAGTTACTCCATTTGCCAGTGGTTTTCGAATGCACAACGGGATCATGCGTGATTCCAAGGGAAACATATGGTGCGGTGATAATCAGGGTGATTGGCGCGCAACAACTCCGCTCTACCATGTGAGAAAGGGCAATTTTCATGGTCATCCATCTAGCCTTGTCTGGGACCCGGAGTGGCCTGAAGGAAAAGATCCGCTCAAGATGTCGCTGAAGGAAATTGATGCCATGCGCACGCGACCTGCTGTCCTAATCCCGCATAAAGAAATGAACCGATCAGCGAGTGAGCCCATTGAAATCCCTACAGGCTTCGGTCCATTTGCAGGGCAGATTCTCATTCCAGATAATAACGGCAATAGGATTACTCGAGTCATGTTAGATAAGGTTAATGGAGAGTATCAAGGGTCGTGCACCCATTTCATCAATGGCAAAGGGTTGCTCTCGGGGGGGAACCGCGTTGTGTTTTCAGCCGATGGAAAAACACTCTATACTGGGCATACCGTGCGCGGCTGGGGGAAGCCGGCTGAGGGTGTGCAAAGAATAACGTGGAGTGGTAAAACACCATTTGATGTGCAAAACATAGCGTTAGAAAAAGTTGGGTTTACACTCAAGTTTACTAAAGAGCTGAGTGACTTGGCTACTACCGCATGTAGTGTGCGCTCCTTTCGTTATGAATCCAAGTGGAGTTATGGTGGGCCGATGCTCGACCAGCGTGATGAGAAAGTTACGCTTTCCCGTGCCAATGCGGATACGTTGAAGATCGATGTGCAAAAGCTCGAGCCTCTTCGTGTTTATCAAATCACTCTTGCTGGACTGAGTTCCAGAGAGGGAAAACTGTTAGCAAATAAAGTTTTCTATTACACGCTTAACCAACTGAAAAAAAGTTAGTGCAAAGCACTTATTTTCCGAGTTGTTCATGCAGCCACTCAGGAAATTCTTTCTCATTTGGTGCGACTTTACGTAAGTGTGCGAGTGCCCGTGCTGTGGTAGTATCTTGAGCTTGAGTGATACGACGGGTAAATTCGATGTCATCTGGCAATAGAACGTCGTTGGTTGTGAGGGCACAGGCGCGGGCGATAGTATTCTCAAGTTCACGTACATTTCCTGGCCACGTATGGCATTTGAGATATTCTGTTGCTTCACTGCTTAGTTTGACTGGTGTCATGCCGTTGCGTTTGATGGTGAGGCGAAGAAAATGATCGGCCAGCAGTGGGATGTCTTCTGCGCGTGCACGGAGCGGAGGCAAGTGGATTTCCACTACGTTGAGCCGGTAAAAAAGGTCCTCTCTGAAGTTTCCGCATGACACCTCTTCAGCGAGGTTTTTATTAGTGGCCGCAACAATACGAACGTCTGATTTTTGGGTTTCGTTGCTGCCCACTCGGGAGAATGTTCCATCTTGCAAAACACGAAGGAGTTTCACTTGAACTGGAGTGGGCATATCGCCGATCTCGTCGAGAAATAGAGTGCCGCCGTCGCATTGTTCGAACAAGCCTGCGCGCTGTTGGATGGCACCAGTAAACGCACCCTTCTCGTGGCCAAAAAGCTCAGATTCTAATAAGTTTTCAGGAATGGCGCCGCAATTAATGGCAATGCACTGGCTCTTGGCACGCGGTGAATACTCATGGATTGCGTTGGCGACGAGTTCCTTGCCCGTGCCGCTTTCGCCAGAAACTAAAACTGGAGCATCCGTACGAGCAACGCGGCCGACAATTTTAAAAACGTCCTGAAGCGGTCGTGAGTTACCGATAATTTTTACCCGTCCATCGATTGTATGACCAATCTTTTCAATATCACTGGCAGTGCGGCGCTGCTCAAATGTTTGAAGTGCACTTTCTACAATGGGGCGCAATTCGAATGTGAGGGACTCTTTGCGCAGAATATCATGTGCTCCAAGCTGAGTGGCTTCAATGATTTGTGATGTTGTGGGGAATCCTGCTGTCAGAATTACCATAGTTCCTGGGTGAGCAGTGCGAATGCGGCTTAATAAAGCTAATCCATCAAATGGCTGAAGTGCAATATCAGCGATGACAAGATTCACGGTCGTGGTGTCGCAGACCTTGACAGCTTTCTCGGCGTGGTCACATCGTAAGATACGAAGCCCGTCGGCTAGAAGATGCTTAGTTGCCCACTCAAGGTAGTCGAGATCTGGATCAACAAGAAGTAACGTTTGTTCTGGTGAAGTTTCTGACACAAGAGTTAGGAGAAATAGTGGTTAGACTGCGCCGAATCGGCGGTGACGGCGTGCGTATTCATCAATTGCGGCACATAGATCAGCATTCTTGAAGTCAGGCCAAAATTTAGGGCTGATGACGATTTCTGAATAAGAGATCTGCCAAAGAAGGAAGTTAGAAATACGTAGCTCGCCGGATGTGCGGATAAGTAGGTCGGGATCAGGAATATCCTTGGTGTATAAGTGTTCAGAAAATACTTCGTTATTGATACTAGAGGGATCAATTTCTCCGGCAGCAGCCTTGGTGGCTAGCTCGCGGGCTGCTGCAGTGATTTCCTCACGTGATCCGTAGGAGAGAGCTAAAATAAGCTCTAGTCCGGTATTTTCAGTAGTGCTGGCAATTGCTCGATCAATCTGCTTGCGACATTTGGGCGGTAGTTCAGCAAGATTTCCTATGGCGCGAAATCGGACGTTCTGCTTTAGCATTTCTGGTAGCTTTTCTCGTAGAAATTTTTCCAGCAGGTTCATTAGTGCGTTAATCTCTTTCTCTGGACGGCTCCAGTTTTCTGAGGAAAAAGCAAAGAGGGTGAGATAATCAATCTTGAGCTGGCAGCAAGTTTCTACGGCTTCGCGCACAGACTCCGCACCTGCGCGATGACCTTCGGCACGCGGAAGTCCGCGGGCGTTTGCCCATCTACCATTGCCATCCATAATGATAGCGATATGGCGAGGTGTTTCGGTGCTTATGTCCATGTGGGATAATACGTCCTAAATGCCACGTCAGTGTGATCATTGTGATCTCATTGCGCAAGTCTCTAGGTGTGTAACTGACGAACTTTGCTAGGAAGAGAAGATCCGACGTTTGGTTTTTTTCACAATAAGGCCCATGATTGCCGCTGCAAAAGTCCACGAGATCAGTGGGTCGCAGAGCCTGGCGGTTGTTTCTATATTAGGGAGTTCCATCCAAATGAATAGTGGAGCAGAAGCGGTGATGCCGGCGAAAAGACCAAACAGAAGACCAACCACCAGTTTCGATATATAATGGCTTCGCCGCGCCATGATAATGGCCAGAATCAATGCTAGAAATAAGTTTGCACCAAAGTTGAGTGCCAATGGCCTTATGATACTCCCGCCTTCAATTTGTTGAGGCCTAATAATAGCATAAATAAAGGGATCACTTCTAATAGCATCTTCGTCGCGATTTACATCGATAAGACGAGGAGATAACGCATACATTCCGTGACCATTCGTATTATCTTGAATGACTTTTGTAATTTCAGCGCTGTTTGCAAAAGTTTTTGGGGTATGCCAAGTTAGATATGATAGCGAAACAATACTCCAGATGAGTGTGATGACCGCACCAACGAATGTGGCGATGAGAATACGTTTTTTCATGGTGCAGATTAAAGAAGTTATTTTTCTTTAACATGAATGGTAATCGCTGTCAGTCATGGAATCAAAAATACATCGGTGCTTGATCGTGTGGCATGAATAGCTCACTACTCTACATGATGATGAACGTAGTGCTTGTTACGCCTGAAATTCCCCACAATACTGGTGCAGCTGGAAGACTTTGCTTGGCTACGGGAGCTCGCCTCCATCTCGTAAAACCACTTGGGTTCTCGCTTGATGATAAGCAGGTTCGACGCGCCGGACTAGATTACTGGAAAGACGTCGATCTTAAGATTTGGAATAGCTGGAAGGAGTTTGATGCGGGCACGTTTGGTGCGAAGAAGTATTATTGTACTACCAAGACAACTAAGCCTCATTGGGAGGCAAATTTTTGTGATGGTGATTACCTTGTATTTGGTTGTGAAACCAAAGGGCTGCCAGAACAACTTTTGGAAAAAAATAACGAGCATCTCCTGACGATACCCATGCTGGAAAACAGTACACGCAGCCTGAATCTATCTACCTCTGTGGGGATTGTTCTTTATGAGTCTATTAGGCAAGTTGCTTTGGTTAGCCAAGCATAACACCTAATCTATGGACTCCACTTTTTCAAACACTGGTGTTGGATCGTCTTTATCCGTAACAAAGAATGAGCCGACATCCTTTGAGGTGATAAACAGGAAGAGGCCGAAGATCATAAGCACAAATGCAGTTTGAACTACCTCCAATATCTTAGCATGAACTGGGCGGCCGGCTATAATTTCAAGTAGGGATAAAGTAATGTGTCCGCCGTCTAGGACGGGGAAGGGGAGCATATTTAAGATCGCGAGATTGATGTTGAATAATACCGTAAAAGCAAGCGCAAGCTTCCATCCATTCGGCGAAGTTAACATCTGAAAGTAACCTTTACCAATACCGATGGGTCCAGCGAGGTGTTGCACGCCGACGTCCGATTTACTGGAAATAACCTTGGTAATAGTTGTGTACATCATGCCGGCACTCTGCTTTATCTGTTCAGTTGGCGTAGGATAGAGGATGGTAGATTTAACAAGATTAGGATCACCTCCGGGAAGGATACCAAATTTTGGTGTATCTTTAAGTTTTTCGGGTGAAAGGGGTTTGCGGGCTGTTAGGGTAAAGGTGTTTTCAACACCATCACGTTTGATGATTAATGTTGCTGGTTGGCCAGATTCCTCTGCATCCACGATGTGTTGAAATGTATAGGCTCTCTTGCCGTTGACACTCAGAATTTCATCCCGCTCCATAATGCCAGCTAGTGCTGCCGGGCTGTTTTCTAACACTTTTCCAACGTAAGTGCTTGAGCCCATCATAATTCCTACTTGGCGCATGGCACGTCGGTCATACCATGCACTTTCCGGTATGTTGTAACCGCTTTTTACGGTGATAGGTTCGTCAACACCAAAGCGTTTTACGGTGAAGGTGATTATTTCACCTTCACTGAGCATGATGTTTTCACGGACCCCAGTATCCGTATCACCCATCCAGCGGTCCACCGCTACGCCATTTACGGCAAGAATCTTGTCGCCTTCTTCAAAGCCGGGTTCTGCATTG
>JABHEX010000164.1 GCA_018676385.1 Akkermansiaceae bacterium | reverse complement strand
TAGTCTGGTATGAATTTCGCCTTTGGCGAAGACGCCTGTCTCCTGTCTCCTGTCTCCTGCTACCTCGGCAGCAGAATCTCCTCGTTGTCCATGCCAGTGAGGTTTTTCAGGCCGGAGACAAACCGCCACATGGTGATCATGAGAATGACCATCATCGGGACGCCGATGACCGCGAACCCCCAGCCTGTTAGTTTGGCAACGCCGTCGTTGAACGCTTCCTGGGAGTGGGTGTTGTCTTTGAGGAAATACAGAGCGAGAAAGTAATTCATCACCATACTGATAAAAAAGGAGCCCGACAGCAGAAGTGTGCCCGAAAAAATGAGCTTCTTGTATTCGGCAGTCTTTTCCTTCTCTTTAACTCGTTTTTCGATGACTGGGATATTGAAAAAATCCGGGTTGTAGAGGAAGACCCGGACAAGGGGAGTTTTGGTCCAATGGGAGATCAGGATGGTGACGCCAAAGACAAGCGGGATGGCGGCTTCCTTGAGTGCAAACCACTGAGGCGCTTGTGCATCGACCTGGCCATTATCCTGATACGCCATGATGGCGATGCCGCCTGTGAGCAGAATACTCACGACACCAAGGATGGAAAAGAAGTTAGGTTTCTTGGTTTTGATCAGGTGGTGAATGCCGTAAATCACTGGCAAGGAGACTGCCACAAGCATTCCGTAGACTGGGCCGATGTTCCAGATTTTGTCGCCGCTCTTCCCCATGAAGCTGAGCGCCACGATGGGAATGAGCACATTCCACATGATATTCGCCAGCGGGTTCTCTTGTTGTTTTTTAGCCATAGGTTGAAGAATTAAAAATTAGGAATGATGCATTAGGAATTCAAAATTAGAAAATAGCGGCGACCCTGGAATGAGCAGGAGTCGCCGCTATGGTAAAACTTGTTAGTTAGACTTTGCCGTAGATCGACTTGCCGGTGGACAGCAAATCATCGCAGCATTCCTTGAGGCGCTCGCAGAGGCTTTGCTCACCTTTTTTGAGGTAGCCGCGTGGATCGTAAACTTTTTTATTACCGACTTCACCGTCGATCTTAAGCACTCCCTCGATGTTCTCGCACATGTGAGTCACGATGGGGCGGGTGAAGGCATACTGGGTATCGGTATCGATGTTCATCTTGACCACACCGTAACCGAGGGTCTCGCGGATGTCCTCGAGATCTGATCCGGAGCCGCCGTGGAAAACGAGGTCCATTTCGGCTTCAGCACCGTATTTTTCGATCACTGCATTTTGGCCGTCGCGCAGGATGGTTGGCTTGAGTTTCACTGATCCTGGTTTGTAAGCGCCGTGCACGTTACCGAAGGTTGCGGCGAACATGAAGCGGCCGATGCTGTTGAGCTGCTCATAAACTTCCACCATGTCCTCGGTGGAGGTGTAGAGTTTCTCGGCAGGAAGGCCTGATGTATCGTGACCGTCTTCCTCGCCGCCGACGCAGCCGGCTTCGATTTCGAGGATGATGTTGAGCTCGGCACATTCCTTGAGCAGGCCTTTGGAGATTTCCAGGTTCTCATCGAGTTCCACGACGGAGCCGTCGAACATGTGGGAGTTGAAAAGTGGGCCTTTGCCAGCAGCGATGCGTTCGCGCGAGGCATCGAGCAGCGGACGGAGGAAGGAATCGACTTTTTGCGGGTGGCAATGGTCGGTGTGCAGGCCAACAAGGATATCGTATTTTTCAGCAAGCAGGTGAGTGGCTTCGGCAAGCACGATTGCGCCAAATGCTTCGTCGGCAACAGCGGTGCCGGATGCAAAGCTACCACCGCCGGTGGAAACTTGGATGATGCCATCGGAACCCGCCTCGGCAAATGCCTTGAGTGCACCGTTGATCGTGGTCAGCGAGGTGATGTTGATGGCAGGGTATGCGTAGCCACCTTCTTGGGCGGCATCGAGCATGGCGGCGTATTGTTGTGGTGTTGCTACTGGCATGACGCGGGGCGTTTACCATGCCAATGAGATGCATGCAAGGGGTTGCTGCGGCATTTGTGATAGCTGAAAAAACTACCTTAGGATAAATATTCATCATCTGGACGTCTTTCCGTTGAATTTACGGCATTTTTAGCTTTTTGTGCTCTGCACGAAACTTGTGTATCGCGCGCGGCCGAGAGCCCATCTGGATCCATCTCTGGAATCGGTTTGAGTGCTCTGTAGTTGGGGCCGTTCAGATGGACGTGATATATTCTGCGGGCTAGAAGTCCTCCACCTCTCTACGGATTTCCTCTTGCACCTGCTGGATACTTTTTGAGGTGTCGATGACGCTGGCGAAAGTTTCGGTGCCAAGGCTTAGGAAGAGGTCGCGGCAAAACTGGAGGGCATCTTTTTTTTCAAACTCATTAGTGGCGCCATCGCGTGCACCGATACGTTCCAGGGCGGTCTTCACGGGGAGGTCGAGAATGATGAGGTGATCAGGTACGGGTGCGAAGACTTCATTCTTGGCACGGATTTCAGTGGGGTCGATACCTCTGTATCCTTGATAGGCCATGGAGGAAAAATAGTAGCGGTCAAGAATGACGATGCCGCCGCGTTTGACGATCGGGTTAATCAGTTCATCGACGTGTTGTTTTCTGTCTTTAAGAAAATACTCAAGCTCGTCCTCTATAGTGAGACGTCCGGTGGTGGCGCTTTCGCGTAACTTACGTCCCCATGGGCCGTTGGTAGGCTCGTGACTCTCGATGACTTCACGTCCCTGAGCGCGCAAGTGCTCAGCGAGTAAGCCCGACTGGGTTGATTTACCAGTGCCATCGATACCCTCGATAACGATGAGTTTGCCTTCCTTGTTCATTTGGATTTTAAAACTTAAAGTTTAAAGCTTCAGCCATGCTTCGATGCCTCCTGCGACGTTGCGCACGTTAGTAAAGCCGTTGTTGGTGAGAAATTCGCAGGCATGCGCGCTACGCATGCCGGACTTACAGTGGATAAGGATTTCGTGGTCGCGTCCCATTGCCTCCAACTCAGGGATAATCGTGGGGAACTCACCAAGGGGAATGAGTCTTGCCGTGGGAATATTAGCAACGTCGTGTTCCCAGGTCTCTCGGACATCAAGTAGAGTGCCTGTAAAGTCAGACGCGAGTGTATCCTTGAGCGCGGATACGGAGATTTCTGAAGTGTATGGTGTCATATTATCTTGATTAGGAATGCCGCAGAATTGGTTGTAGTCAATGAGTTTGGTAACGGTCGGGTTTGCGCCACAGAGTGGGCATTCGGGGTCACGGCGTAGTTTAAACTCACGGAAGGTGGTTTGTAAGGCATCGTAGTGAAGTAGTCTGCCGAGTGGCGGCTCGCCTGTGCCTAACAATATTTTAATGGCCTCCATGGCTTGCAGGCTGCCCATGATGCCGGGCAGCACTCCTAATACGCCAGCTTCAGCACAGCTGGGCACGCTGCCTGGGTCGGGTGGATCTGGCAACATGCAGCGGTAACACGGGCCTCCCATGTGTGGGGCAAACACGCTAAGCTGACCTTCGAAACGGAAAATTGACGCGTAGATATTAGGTTTTTTCAGGAAAAAAGATACGTCGTTGCTCAAGTAGCGGGTAGCGAAGTTATCGGTGCCGTCGATGATGACATCGTAGTCCTTGGCAATTTCTAGTGCATTCTCTGAGGTGAAATTACATGCGTGTTTTTCAATTTGCACGTGTGGGTTGATGTCATTGAGCCGAGCCTCACCGCTGTCGAGTTTACTCATTCCGAGAGTTGATTGGCCGTGCAGGATCTGGCGTTGTAGGTTGGAGAGTTCGACGACGTCAGGGTCGATAATACCGATCCGGCCAACTCCTGCTGCGGCGAGGTAAAGCGTGGATGGTGAGCCAAGCCCCCCCGCGCCGATGCAGATCACGGAGCTATTTTTTAATTGTTCCTGCCCCTCGAGTCCGACCTGTTCCAGTGTGAAATGGCGGGCATATCGGGCTTTTTCCTCGTTGCTAAGCACAAGGCTATTCTGAATGGTGAATAGACAATAGTGAATGCTAAATTCGATCTAT
>JABHEX010000163.1 GCA_018676385.1 Akkermansiaceae bacterium | reverse complement strand
GAAGTAGAACTGATGCCACGCACCGGTGGCCCAAAATTGACCCGGAACGAGCAGATGAGCGGTGGCGCGCTATCACTATCCAAGCGTCGTGACGGTTTTCCGCGAGTGATCCATCACGACACGCCGCTGACCAAGGAATCGGTCGGCGGGCCACTCCTTAACCTAGAAGGTAAGTGTATTGGTATGAATATTGCCCGTGCCAGCCGAGTTGCTACCTATGCCATCCCTGTTCGCGAGCTGCGCGAGATTGTGGCGGACTTGCGTGCTAAGTAGGGCATTACGTATGCATGAATATAGAGGTTGCACTCACTACTGATAAAACTTCTTGATTTAAGAGTTTAGGAGATTAGTATTGCTATTTGGCTCTGGTCTTTCAAACTCAAGCCATGCATCCAGACATTGCTAAATTAGTAGAAGCGGGACGTATCCCAAAAGAGGTAGGACAGAGGTTGTCAGAAATTGCTCCTGGCAATTTTTGTACACACAAAAACTGGGGCGCAGGAAAAGTTAAAAGTTGGGATATACCTCGTGGTAAAGTCGTCATTGATTTTGAAAAACAGTCAAATCAAGAAATGGCGCTGCAATTTGCCATTCAGAAAACAGATCCACTTGACTCAGATCACTTCAGCGCACGTAAGCTCGATAACATTGATGAGCTGCGTGAACTAGTTACGAATAATCCCGCAGAGTTAGTAAAACGCACATTGGAGAGCCATGGCGGCAGTATGATGCTCGATCAGCTTGACCGCGAACTATGTGGCAGTGTAGTTCCTGAAGAAAAGTATAAAAAGTGGTGGGAGAAAGCGAAAAAGGCAATGCGTGAAGATCATCAATTTCTGGTGCCAAGTAAACGCACGGATCCTCTGGTGCTCCGTAGTAATTCGTTGAGCCCATCAGAGATGTTGGTAGCAGATTTCACCGATACCCGGGATCCAAAACAAAAAATAAAAGCTCTGGAAAATTTGCGCAAAAACCTGGGTGTCTTTAAAGACGACACCGAGCAAATCCAAGTGCTGATTGATTCAATCAATGATTTTTGTATCAAAGGCCGCAAACTACACTTGAGCACCGTGCTCGAATTTTTGGTAGCGCGTGATGAAGTCACAGAAGCAATTGAAGGCGTTGACCTAGCTGACAATGATCAACGACTTGCTGATGTCATCACTACCGAACAGGACCGGCTCACTGAGAGTCTCAAGGGCCGCTCAGCCGCAACACAGCGTGCTATCTTTGAAGCATTTCCGAGCGCATTTGGTGATAGCTGGGGTGACGAAATGCTTAAAGTATTTGACGAAGTTGGATCACGTGGTGTGACTGAAATTGCCAAATACCTGCAAGAAAATGGTGCGGACGAAGTCTTTCACAACCATCTTAAAAAATCGATTTCTAATCGAAGTCTCGGTCCTGATGCGTTGATTTGGATATGCCGTGAGCGAGAGAAGTCTTCGGCTGAAGTATTCACCTTTGAGGTGGGGAATTCTATTTTGAACCTGCTTGAGCGTGACCACGTTGCCGATGGCCCAAGTAAATCTGCACGACTCAGGACAATGTTCATGAGCGATAAAACATTAATTGCTGATATTCTAGCAGACGCAACTGAGGCTGACGCTCGGCAGTTCGGGAGAAAGCTCTATGGGAGCCAGGTTTTTTCTGAGCTTGATAGCAAGTCCCTCATGGCGCGTGTCATCAAGGCGCGTCCCGAAACCCAAGATTTGGTCACAGGTGAGTTTGAGAAAAAAGTTGAGGGTGTTATTTCCTCAAGCGAAAGCATCGAGCGTCGCAAGGACGATCTTAGCGAACTTGTTAAAGTAAAGATTCCAGAGAACACCAAAGAAATTGCCGTTGCACGTTCATACGGTGACCTTCGTGAGAACTTTGAGTTCAAAGCAGCAAAACAAATGCAAGCAGTTTTGATGCGTCGCAAGTCACAGATCGAAAAGGAACTCGCGCATGTTCAAGCAACTAATTTCAAAGGTGCGGATACGTCTTCTGTAAGCATCGGAACTATTGTTCACCTCAAAGACGATACGGGTAAGCCCATCAAATACACCATCCTGGGTGCATGGGACTCTATACCTGAAGAAAACGTTGTTTCTTATCTGTCCAACATCGGTATGGCACTTCTTGGTGCCAAGCCAGGCGATCAAGTTGAAGTAAGTGATCTTGAAACTGAAAAAATCCGCAAGCTCACACTCGAATCTATCGAGGCATACAACTAACAGATATTACCATTCTATTATGTCAAATACGATCATAACACACATTGTCGGGCGCGAGATCATTGATTCTCGTGGAAATCCTACTGTAGAAGTCGATGTTCACCTTGCAGGTGGTGACTTTGGCCGCGCAGCTGTTCCATCTGGTGCTTCTACCGGCGAACACGAGGCGTGTGAGCTGCGCGATGAAGATGCCTCTCGCTATCTTGGTAAGGGAGTATTAAAGGCGGTTGCTAATGTAAACGAGCAGATTGCACCAGCCCTCATCGGTCAGGATGCAACGGATCAGACATTCATCGATAAAGCGATGATTGATTTGGATGGTACACCCAACAAAAAGAATCTGGGTGCTAACGCCATTTTGGGCGTATCACTTGCTACTGCCCGTGCAGCAGCATCCGCAGCTGGTCTACCGCTTTACCGCTATCTTGGTGGGCCGAATGCAAAAGTGCTCCCCGTGCCCATGATGAATATCATCAACGGTGGTTCACACTCTGATGCGCCAATCGCGTTTCAGGAGTTTATGATTCGCCCCGTAGGTGCTCCCTCATTTAAAGAGGCTATCCGCATGGGTGCTGAGGTATTCCACAATCTAAAGAAAGTCTTACATGATCGTAAGCTAAGTACGGCAGTTGGTGATGAGGGAGGCTTTGCGCCCAATTTTAATGGTACGGAGGACGCGCTGGACACCGTCTCGCTTGCTGTTGAGAAAGCTGGCTACAAAGTCGGAGAGGATATTACTTTTGCGCTCGACTGCGCTTCCTCAGAGTTTTACGAGAATGGAGTTTATGATTACTCAAAGTTTGAAGGCGATGGCGGTGCCATACGTAATTCCGAGGAGCAAGCGGCTTACTTGGCTGAACTTTGCGAGAAATACCCAATCGATTCTATAGAAGATGGTTGTGACGAAAATGACTGGGATGGCTGGAAAGTTCTGACCGACAAGATCGGCGATAAAGTACAACTTGTTGGTGACGATCTATTTGTGACTAATGTCGAATTTCTGCAAAAGGGGATAGATCTTGGTGTGGCAAATTCAATACTGATCAAAGTAAACCAGATTGGCACACTTACTGAAACGCTCGACGCTATTGAGCTGGGTAAGATTCGTGGCTATAACTCCGTCATTTCTCACCGATCGGGCGAGACAGAGGATAGCACCATCGCACACATCGCCGTGGCTACTAATGCAGGGCAGATCAAGACAGGTTCAATGTCGCGTTCTGATCGTATTGCTAAATACAATCAGTTATTGCGCATCGAGGAAACTCTTGGTGACGAAGGGCGTTACGGGATTTAATCTATAACAATTGCGCAAAACCCCCATCCTAGATCAGGGTGGGGGTTTTGTATTTTAAATGATACAGTATGTTTCGTGTCTGAGCGGTTTTGTTCGCGCCAGTGACATGTGGCTAAATTGTGATAATGGCCTGCCTGGCTAATAAATCTATAGAACAGCTAGCTAAAATGTTACTGAGCTCTATTTATTTTATTATTTATCTCTAGTTAGCTCGGCAGTTGATCGATCGTAATAATAAAACAATCCTATTGTTCACTCATTATTTGGGAAGAGTGGATAGCTGGCATCAAGCTTCACTTCTCTGGGTGGCAAAAGGTCGAATGGTCCTTCATGCGGAGAACGCAGCGTACTCGCGAGGCTAACTGCTGTTAGTACAACAATCGTATCGTCGTCGTCTTGTTCATGTTTTTCGATATGTAATAAAGATGCAAAGTGCGGCGTGATGCTAAGATCTAAGATGTCGCCTGCATGAAAACCTTTATGGGAATTTGAATAAGACGTGGGGAAAATAATCTCGGCAATCAGAGGGTATTGAGTCAGTTGGCTGTATTCATCGGGCTGGATCATCGAGCGTAGTTGTACGGCGAAACCTTGACTGATCACGTCATCCTTGTTGAGCTCACGAGTTCTAGTAACCTTATAGGTGCCAACGAGGTAGGTGCAGAATACCGCTTCGCGAAAGTTCGTTAAGTAGCTATGCATGAGGCTACGGTTAACGATATCGAGCTCGCCACCATTAAACTCCAGATAGCTTTTCCGAAGTGTAGCAGCAGAGCTAGTTGGGTGTTTTGGTGCAGTCTGGAATGTGTATGCCTTATGCACAGGGAGGCGGTTTAATTTCCTGAGTATTTCGTAGTTACGTGGCAGTTGAGGGTTGTTGAAAATTGAAATACAAAGCGACCATGACAAAATAGAGAAACAGCATGCAAGAATCAAAGCGAGTAGCCACCAGAACCATGGTGGTCGGCGGGATGCGAGTTGCTCGATGAAGCTTAGTTGAGGATCTCCAGGCACAGATAGGCAAGGAATAATGGATATTCGTTATTCGACAATTAAAAAAAGTTCTTCGATTCAAAAAGTACTGTTGGCTATTATACTTTCGTCCATCTAGAATCTGATCATAAGAAATTTAATAGTTTCTACCCAAAACACACCACATGCCCCGAATCGAAATACTCAACGACACACTCGCTAGTCAAGTTGCAGCGGGTGAAGTTGTTGAGCGCCCAGCAAGCATTGTCAAAGAGCTGATCGAAAATAGTTTGGATGCTGATGCTGAACATGTGACTATAGAGATTCAACGCGGTGGCACGGCGATGGTGAAGGTCTCTGATGACGGTGTAGGTATGAGTCGGGATGATGCACTGCTGAGCTTAGAGCGACATGCAACCAGTAAGTTGAAAAGGAGTGAGCAGTTGGCGTCGATCATGACCTTGGGTTTTCGTGGTGAAGCTGTCCCCAGTATTGCTAGCGTATCACAATTCAGAATCATCACCCGAGAGAAAGGTGCTGTTGTAGGCACTGAGATCCAAGTGATGGGGGGCTCTGTTAAAGAGGTGCGGGATGCTGGGGGGGCGGTGGGAACTGTCGTTGAGGCAAAACAGATATTTTACAATATCCCTGCTAGAAGGAAATTTCTACGTGCAGAGACCACCGAGTCTGCCCATGTTGAGCACCAAGTTAGGTTACACGCACTAGCAGCACCTCAGGTAAGATTTACCTTTGTTAAAGATGGTCGAACCTTATTTGACCTTCCGGCAACTCATGATTGGCGAGTTCGCATTGCTGGGTTGACGAGTAATGATGCTGCTAAGGAATTGATAGAGATCCCAAGCCATGCGGGGAAGGAGATGAAGGTGCGTGGATACCTTCTGCCGGCAGAGTTCGCACGGAGAGGGAAACGGCAACAATTTGTCTTTATGAATGGTAGGCCGATTGAGGATGCAGCTATATCCCGTGCTCTCCGTGATGGGTTTCGTGGTGCTATTGTTGAAGGGACTCATCCTGTAGCTTGGTTATGGTTAGATATAGATCCGACGCTCGTGGATGTGAATGTGCACCCTGCCAAGCGCGAAGT
>JABHEX010000162.1 GCA_018676385.1 Akkermansiaceae bacterium | reverse complement strand
TGCTGTCGCTGCGCTGTGGAGGTGAATGCTATCTTGATTTTCACTCGAAAGATTTTTTTCAGCACGAGTGCTTGCAGTACTTCATTGTTACGTCGCGCATGAAATACGCGTGGCTGACCATTCGGGTGGGGTTTGCGCAGATGTCTAACTACATCCATAAAAGTGACACGTTGGACATCCTCAGGGAGATGGTGTTTGCCCATCACAGCTACCTTCATCATTTCGCCTTGATAGCGAAGAACTTGAAGCATCGTGGAAGTGACACCTGAGAACCGCGGGTTTGAGTTCCCGAGGATCAGTTCAGTTTCAATTAGATTTGTAAGTCGTTCGGGCACAGCGGAACTACTGGGTTTTGTCAACATTGGGTGGCGCGAACTGTTCGAATAGTGGAGCGAAGAGAGGTTTTAACCACAGAGCCCCGTGTTTGGATAAGTGGTTGTCATCGTAGTAAATTGAATGTCCGTCGGCCTCCATGATGCAGTAACCATTGTCATTGGTTAAAAGCGTTAAGGGGTCGAGGATTCGTGCCCCTAGGGCGGGTAGAGCGTCGATGGTTCGATGCGTGAGCTCCTGACATTTCAGATGTTCACTAACAGTCAAACCTATCTTAGGGAGGTAATCATTTTCGCTATACCCATATCGATACGCATTCGCAAGAAAACGTGGTGGGTAGACTTTTTGCGAGGGGACTTGTTTCATGATCCAGACTTTGACGCCGGCGGCATGCAGTGTTTTTACAGTAAGTTTGAGGCCGTGATCGAAAACTTCGATGCCAGATTTATTTGGAGAGGACGGATCACGCAGCCCCGGCGTATTGTCTTTCTCTGGGTGATGTTCCCAACGTGCGATGAGAACAACGTGCTGGATTCGTTGCTTTTTAATGAGCTCAACAATTGACTGGTTGAGTTTAAGGTCAGGAATGTTAGGTGGATGGATTACTCCGAGTATGGGGGGCGTTCCGGATTGGTGAGCGATGTATATGTTGGCTTGATGTTCCTCACAGAGGCTTTGAAATAGGGGGATGGTCGACCGAGCATGGCTGTCACCCCAAACGAGAACAGGAAGGGGCGTGAGGTCGTCGCGATCACGTAAAAGCAGTGTGAGTCGTTTGTTTTTAATGATCTCGGGTAATGTGTCTTCATGGTCTTTTTTTTGACTGTCCGTCACAGCATACGCCAGAGTGGCAGCAGAGAAGCGTGATGGAATCCCGTCCATTTTATAGATCAAGACTCCTAAAATGATGAACAGCGCAGTAATGTAACCGAAAGATTTGAAGGCGCGCTTGTGGGAAACTTGTGTAGTTTTTTTGCGGAAAGGAGCCTCGACAAATCGCCATGAAAGCCATGCAAGAATGATGCTTAAGAACATGACGCCTAGGCGTAACTGGAGAGAAGGCTCGTCGATAGAGGCATACTTCAAAAAAACGATCAATGGCCAGTGCCACAGGTAAAGTGAGTAGGAAATTTTTCCCACCCAGACGATGGGGGGGAGTGAGAGCAATCGGCTTGTCAGCGGGCTGGATTGATCATTCTCGCCTTGAACATTGGATGCGATAATAAGAAAGGCACCTAGGCAGGGTGGCAGTGCAGCCAGGCCGGGGAACGGTGTGTTGGAGGTATAAAAAAACACAGGGAATAGGATCAGTAAAAGTCCTAGGATGCCGGAAATTTCACGTAAGCCACGGGGCAATGTAACCCGAGTAATAGACATGGCTAGGATTGATCCTAATAGAAGTTCCCATGCGCGAGCTGGTAAAAGATAGAAGGTGGCGGCGGGATAGGCATTTACCCCGTGGATGCTCCACAACAAAGATCCTACTGCAATAATGAGAATAACAGAAAAAGACTTTTTTGTTTTCAGCAGAAAGATCAGCAGTAGTGGGAAAATGAAATAGAACTGCTCTTCGACGGCAAGTGACCAAGTATGTAGGAGCGGTTGGTGTTCTGAGAGGGGGGCGAAATAGCCATCTTGGAGCCAAAAATAGAAATTGGAAACCATCGTGGACTGGGCAACGAGCTCTTTCCCAAACGGCCTAAATTGTGGAGGGTAAAGGACGCATGCGGCAACAGCGATTGTAAACAGAACGACAACTGCGAGAGCAGGAACAATCCGTCGGATTCGACGTTCCCAGAATTTTAACATGCTGAATGAGCCATCCTCGGCTTCTTTGAGGATAATGGATGTAATGAGAAATCCTGAAATCACAAAAAATACATCTACTCCAACGTATCCTCCCGGGCATCCAAGATCTAGATGAAAGAGCAGCACAGGCAAGACCGCCAATGCGCGCAGGCCATCAATGTCCAGACGATAGCGGAACTTCGGATTGGAGTATGAATCACTCATGTCGTCATGCCGGATAGCCTAATATTTGTGCTAAAGCGATAGGAAGTTGTTGTTTAAACGTGTCGTCATTTTTCTCGAACCATCGGCGAGCTCGGTCACCATAGAGTTCTTTATCATCAGCAGGCATCTGGAGAAGTCGAGTGATGTTTTGCTCAAGTTTGGTGGCATCAATATGGAAATTAGTCCCCATGTGTCGTGGCTCGCTTTTTTCATAGGGGACAGGGATTCCCGTTGCCGGCGTGACCAGTTCATTCATGGGTGGGGCGTCGGTAGTTACTACGACAGCCCTGCAACTCATCGCTTCGACTATATAGTGCCCCCATCCTTCGGATAGCGAGGTGCAGAGGTGAATGCCATGAGTATTCAACTGATGTTTCATTTCCTCATGTGGGATATAATCTGATATTAGACGTATATTATCGGGCACGGATACTGGAGCGTTTTCTTTGCATTGAATGATCGTTAGTAGTGGCCACTCCGGGTGTTTTTTCCAGAGATTGAGAATCGTCTCGGTGCCCTTGAGTGTGCTTCTCCCCGCGAGGTGAAAGAACGACTGATAGTCTTTTTGTACAGATTCATCGAGCATGTCTTCCGAAGTGAACCCGATGTATTTTGTGTCACCGTATTTGGAGAAAATCTCCTCTGCGTGGCGGCTTTTGCACAGGATGTTATCGATCTTTTTCAGCCGATCGATGTGCCGTTCGGGAAATCGCTCTTGGTTCGGGATGATGAAATTCTTTTTTGCCGAGCCTATCCAGCGGGGAAAAATGCGTTCAAGAAAAATGTTGGCATCAAATTTGGGTTTACCTGGGAATAATGCTCGAAGTGGTGAGATGCCCCGGCAGTGGGAGACCGTCACGTCGTGCCCTGCATTTGTCAGGCATCTGTGCACAAGGTCGACGTCACGGTCCAAGCCTACGCCGTTTGTTCGTGCAATGATGTTGATGTGAGCCATGATGTTAGGTTTGTTAGCTCAGAACCTCCTGCGAATGCGATCTTCAATGGTCTTCGTGAATACGTTCTCGTCAAAGTCACCGATCTTCCTCCGAAGGATTTCTAAATAGGCTTCGAGGAAATCTGAAAGTTTTGATTCTTTTATACGTTTTACATCCTCGCGATATCTTAGTGGGGTAGCAATGTTTGCTGCACGTCGAGTTAGTGGCACTGGATGTTTAAGGAAACTAACATCCGTGAAATCGATTAGTCCGTATTTGCCGGTAGATATTTGTATGACATTTCCAAAATGAATGGCGCGAAAGATAATGCCTTTTTCGTGTAGATCATAAATGTATTGAGCCAAGGACGGTATATCGACTTGTTCCGGATGATGCTCAAGTAGCTCACGGATACTCTTGCCGGGTAGTGAATGGTATTGAACCAGGTACACATGGCTTCTGACTATTCTCATGTGTGAGATGATTTCAGGTGTGTGAATGCCTTCTTGTTTAAGCAGTTCAGCATTTTTAATAAAACGCATCGAATATGGTCGCCAGCGAGAAGATGAGAACCAACCGGTTTTTTTTGCCCATAACTTGGTAACGGTGTCATTCGCGTGGAAGATGACTGCCGGATATCCATGTTTCGTCGGGCCGAGTTTCCCTGATGTAGCAATTTCTTGATAGGTGGTCTCTGAGATGATCTCTGGAGTATGGGTTGGCATGGATTTAGGAGGGTGATTTTCGATTCAACCGATGAGATCCCATGACAGAGGTGTGCCATAAGGAATCGCGGTGACAGCAGACTTACCCAAGACAGCACTAAGATGTTTCGGTGCAAGACCATGGCCTGGTCGAATCGAGCGAACGTTCTTCGACGTGAATTTGTCTCCCTCAGCGATGTCTTTCACTGCGAAAAGAGATCGGCGGAACTGGCGTGAAGCTTCCTGTGATGGCGTGATTTCGTATGATGGCGTGCCGATAGATGCTTGTGCGTCACGAACCGAATGAACCATTGATGCGAACTCGTCAGGTTCGAGGGAAAAGTGCGAATCCGGGCCGCCGTCGCTACGTTTGAGCGTGAAATGTTTTTCGATAATTGTGGCGCCCAGCATTGCGGCAGCAACAGGGATGGTGGTTCCTAAGGTATGGTCAGACAGACCGGCAGGACAAGCATGACGCAAACTCAAGTCATTGATGGTGGATAAATTCATCTCCTCTACTGGTGCTGGATAAGCACTAAGACACTTCAGCAAAGCCAGTTGCTCACAGCCGTTTGCTCTCGCCACTTGTACGGCTTCGGCTATTTCTTCCTCACTCGCCATGCCTGTTGACATGATCATCGGTTTGCCTGTCGAAGCACAGCGTGCGATCAGACCATGGTCGACCAGCTCAAATGATGCGATTTTATAGGCTGGCGTGCCGAGTTTTTCGAGTAAATCAACGGCGCTGTTATCAAACGGTGAAGAAAAGCAATGAATGCCGAGGGATTTGGCTTCATCGAACAGTGCTTCATGCCATTCCCAGGGAAGGTATGCCTCCTGATAGAGATCGTATAGGCGACGTCCTTCCCAAGCCGTGCCGTGCCCAATCATGAACGGTTCGGCATCGCAATCGATGGTTAATGTATCTGCGCGGTAAGTCTGGAGCTTGATAGCATCCGCGCCTGATTCTTTCGCTATTCGGATTAATGCTAGAGCGTTTTCAAGCTTGTGGCCGTGATTTGCGGATAGTTCCGCAATGATATAGCAAGGGTGACCTTGGCCGATGGTTCTACCAGCT
>JABHEX010000161.1 GCA_018676385.1 Akkermansiaceae bacterium | reverse complement strand
TCCTCTATGGTCAAGATATTGGCAAGTTTGGCGGAGCGTTTAAGGCAACAAAAGGCCTGCAGAATCTCTATCCGGAACGTGTTCTTGATGCTCCTATCAGTGAGGATGCGATGGCTGGATTGGCAATCGGTGCTGCGCTCGATGGCGCGCGTCCTGTCTTAGAAATGCAGTTTGCAGATTTTTCTTCGGTTGCCTTCAATCAACTCGTAAACCAAGCGGCTACACACTATTATCGCACCGGGGTTCCAGTGCCGCTTACTGTTAGGCTTCCATCAGGCGGCACGCCTGGCTCAGGACCTTTCCACAGTCAGAGCATGGAGTCGCTCTATGCCCATTACCCTGGATTGATTGTAGTGACGCCCGCCACGGTGGCGGATGCCTACTCTATGCTAATCGATTCTATCAAGCTAGATGATCCAGTAATCTATTGTGAGCACAAGTTTCTCTACCGTTGGCTGAAATCTTCAGGCTATGAGGGCGATCGGCTGCCGATTGGTAAAGCTCGGGTTGCTCGTGCTGGTAAACACGCGACGGTGGTCACCTACAGTGCTATGGTTCACGAAGCGGTCCGTGCGGCAGAGATGCTTCATATGCAGGGAGGATGGGAAATTGAGGTGGTGGATTTACGCTCTGTGAAGCCTCTCGACACCGATACGATTATTGCATCTATTGCACGAACGGGCCGTCTGCTCGCGGTTGGTGAGGCGTTTCCGTGGGGTGGTGTAACAGCTGAAGTTGTCTCGCGGGTCAGTGCCGATGGCTTTCACCTGCTGGATGCTCCGCCTGCAAGGCTAAATGCTCGTGACACTCCAATTCCATATCACCCGAAACTTTGGGCGGCGCATCGGCCAACTCCAGAATCCATTGCTCACGCACTGCATAAGTTATTGAATTACTAAGGTTTATTGAAAATGTTCAAATTAAAATAAAGTCATGCCAAAAGTTCCCATTTTGATGCCGCAACTCGGTGAATCGATCGCTGAGGCCACTATTATTCGTCTTCAAGTAGCTATAGGCGATACGGTGTCCCCTGATCAGGAGGTCATTGAGGTGGAGACGAACAAGGCTACAATGGGAGTGACTACACTCTGTGCAGGTCTGGTAACCGAAGTGATTGCCAAAGAAGGTGTAAGCTATGCTGTGGGCAGTGTTCTTGGTGTGCTGGAAGTCACGCAAGAGGAGGTGGATAGAACTGGCGAGCAGATAATCGATGAGCTCTCGAGCGACGAGAATGTCAAAGCGGTGACGGGTCAGGAGGAAGATGATGACGAGAACCTTCATTTTAAGACTCAAGATGGTGGCTATCATGAGCCTGTGACTGTTGAGCCAAATGTCAAAGGCTTGCCAGTTCCAACAGGCAAAGGTGGTGCGCATTACATTTCACCGCGAATGAGAGCTCGCATGACTGAGCTCGGGCTGCGTGCGGCAGATGTCTCGGCAATATCAGGTAGCGGTGCAGGAGGCAGAGTCACAGTGGAGGATCTGGAGCAATTTCTCGAGCATATTAGTGCTTGGCCGCATACTAAAGCATCGCCTATGAGGCTTGCGGTGGCAGACGCCATGCGTCGCAGCTGGACAAGACCGCTGGCGACCGTAGCCCGGCCGCTAGTGATGGATAAAATTCTCGACCATCGCCGTAGTCAGGACCCAAAGCCCGGCCCGGCACTCTATTTACTCCGTGCCTTGGCGCTGGCACTTGCAGAAAATCCTACAACTGCTGGTTATTTAATTGGTGAGAGTGTGGTGCACCCTAGAGCATTTGATATTGGGGTGGCAGTGCAGGTAGATGATGGAGTGCTTGTTCCGGTTATTCGTAATGCGGATTCAAAAACAGTTAAGGAACTTGTAGAGGAATACAACCACCTCGTCGAACAAGCGCGCGCTCGCAAACTTCCAGAGGATGCCACCAAACACGGTATCGCCACAGTAACTAACTTTGGCACATTTGGGCTCACGTGGGGCACCCCAATTCCATTACCCAACGAGACATTGATACTCGGTTTGAGTGCAGGTGTAAAACGTCCTGTGTGGAGCGATGAGACCGGCACATTCATTCCAGTAACCGAGGCTGAGATTGATTTGACCTTTGATCACCGTGTGGTTGATGGTGGCGGTGCTGGAATGCTGCTTAACCGGATTTCTGAGCTGCTACAGAAGCCAGAGGCGTTGTAAAATGTCCGTTGTCCAATAGCTGGAACCGCTAAGGTCTGGCAGGAGTGAGCGCATCACGGCTAGGTACTCGTACTGGTGGTGTTACGGCTGTGGGTTTGGTCTTTGATTTAACAAAATCAGATCGTTTTTTCTGTAATGGTGACACTGTGTTCTGGCTTATCTGATAGATCCTGCCTACGTGCACTTTGTACATGTTGAGTTTGGTTTGATCATCAGAACTTACAACAACACTTAATAGGTAGTTCGGCTGCAGCGCTGGTAACCTAGGGTCATTTTTGGTGCTCATTGGCTTACTCATCTGCGGCCAGAATGTCAGTGTGTAAGTTAGATTATCGAAAGTGGTGATCACAGCTTGGCGCTTGAGTTTGATGTCTGGGTTTGCTGTATCGTTAGCTTGGTTTTCGGTGACGACATCTATAAAACTAGCAGCGCTGAGGAGGTTGCGTAGTGGGTTAGTCGAAGTGATTTGCATGATCTCCTCCTCCTCCATGCCCTCAAGTTTAAGTTGGCCATTCTCGTTGACCGTGCCGTCTGTATTCGGGTGGCGGATAAGTTTCCAAGATTTGAAGTTAGGGTCACTTGGTGCAGAAACTGCGATGGTTTTAATTTTTTCTATTTTCAAAAAGTTTCTGCCTAACCATGTTTGAGGGTCAGCGGTAATACCAGGGAAGGTTTCGCTTACGGCATACACACCGGAATCATCAGATGTGGTTCGCACAAAGCGACCCGCTGATTGATTGGTGCCGGAAAATTTCCCCAGTATAATGTGGGCTATGTTTGAATCATCAGATTTTTCAGCCAACACCTGAATCCCTTGTTCGGAATCTTGATCACCAGATGTGGCGAGCCCGAAGTTACCCATGTGTTCGGGGCCAGCTGGATAACCCTGCGCGACTTCAAGCTCTGAAAGCGCACCCAGTAAATTGCGTAATTTGCGATAATCAACTGGGTAGTTCGCGCGCTCAGCGACGCCCCATGTATCCTTGTCAATACGTACGAGCACGGTTGACTGGTCTTCTTTTTTTATGGTGACTTTGGTGATTTCACGGATTGGGAATTTGGGGAGAATTTTGTCTCCGGGAACCAGATTTGTCTTGGCTACAATATCCTCGTTGCCTCCGAATTGAACGATGCAGGCGATAACACCTAGTGTGAGGGCTGCTATCCATAGAGCGATGACGGTGCGAGATTTCATAAGAACTTGGAAGAATGGTGATTTGTGAGTTTTGTATAATTAGACTGCACGAGTGGCGCGACGGCGGTAAATCCATACAGTAAAGCCAGTCAGGGCGATGACGAGAGGGATGACAGCTACAGTCAGCCATGTGATTTTTGAGTAGAGCTGGTCTTTTCTTGATTGAAGGCCTTTTTGTTTATCACGCATATCGCGCCGGAGATTGACAAGTTGTGATTGCAGTTCGCTTATCTTCTGTTCTTGCTCACGAGATAAAACAAGAGCATTGCCCTGATTCTTTTGCGTTTGGAGATTTTGTAGTTCACTGACGATAGTTTGTATTTTTTCCTCTGCCGTTTTGACCTCTTCGCGAATGTCTATTTGGTGATTTGTCTCCATTTCTTGGATGACAGTAAAGGGGCGGCTGGTTGCGGCACGGCTGCGAGACCCTATGAGGTGTCGTGAACCAATGGATTGGTCGATGATGTTTTGGAGTAATGCAGAATTGTTATTGATGGGTGCATATCCCTGTCCCAGTTGTCGGAAACAGGCGTTGTCGTACAAAAAATCGGCGTCGGCAATGAGGTAAACTACACTGTCTTTGATGCCTTGTTTGAGAGGTTTGAATTGATTGTTATCATCACTTAACTTGGATTGATCCGTTGTCTCTTTTTCCTTGGATGGGTCACCCTCAGGAAACGCTGAATTAAACTTACCTTTGAGGCGCATTACGAGAGCGTAGTGCTTTCCTGTGGAATTTTTGCGGGCAAATAAGCCAGGGTCTGGCCTCAATGCTGATGTGCCTGGTGTCATTACGACTTGCTTGGATGTGCGTATGAGCGTCTCTTTCGAAACGCCGCCTCCGCTCTTGATTGTGAATGCACCGGGTAATGCAAAGTAGAGGTGCTCAAACCCCTTGGTGATAATTTCGTCTTCTGAGGTGAGAGCGTCTTTGTTAAGTGTCAGGTGACTGTTGAGTCGCTGATTGCCACCTACGTCAGTAGCGTATTTGCCATCGGCCACTACGGATGTGGAGTCGAATCCAACACCCCAAGCACCCAGTAGCTTGGGCAGAGTTGAGGATTTTGAGACGCCTCCCATACCCCGCATCATTGGATTTCCGCCGGGTGCTGTGAGTGCAAACGGATCTAGGCAAGCAATGACGATACCTCCGTTCATCACATACTGATCAATAACAAACTCCGTTTGTGTGCTTAAACCTGCAGGGTGGATCATCAGCAGAACAGGCATTTTTGCGGGGTCTAGCTTGTCTGGTGATGCGCCTACATATTGCAGATCATAAAGCTGATCTAGCAATCGATAGATAATCCATGGTGGTGCCGGTCGTTGGCCGGGTTGTTGAGCGGGAGCCCCCATCATCGGCAGTGTTGTCATCAGGCCGAGCTTGGGTTTGTCGAAGGTGCTAACGTTCGCAATGGCGCTTGAGAGATCATACTCCAGCATGGTTTCGCCGGCAGGGTCTAATGTAGGTATAGAGCTCTGCTGATTAAGACAGGATAAAGATAACCCGAAAAAGAGATTTTCATCATTGATGCGCTGGCCATTGATTCCATCTAGGCTTGCTGAATCCTCGGCATCGGTATCAGGTTTTGGGTCAAGGTGTTCAATCCTGATCATACCATCTGATATTTTCTCGTATCTTTCTAACATGTCATCAACAACACGCATATAATTACGTACTTGCTGTGGCATTGTTTTACTGTCGCGTGTGGCGTAATAACGAATAATTACTGGGCTGCTGAGCTCTTTAAGAATAGCTTCAGTGCCCTCAGTCAAGGTGTAGCGCTTGTCTTCAGTGAGATCGATCGCATAGCTACCTGCAGACGTTGATCGCATCAGCCAATTGGTAAATACAACGATCAGAACGACGGCCGTAATGCCGAGAATAGCTCGCCGCCTCGGGTGAGTGATTTTAATTTTGGCCATTTTTTTTAATAAATGATTGTAGGATTCCTTGATTAAAGTTTATGAGCGTTTTGAATTGAGGATAGCGCTGGTACAAACTAAGCATGCGATGATAACAGAGAGAAAATAGATCAGGTCTTCAATACGAATCGACCCTTGAATGGCAGGCTTGAAATGCTCAAATGCGGTGATTGATAG
>JABHEX010000160.1 GCA_018676385.1 Akkermansiaceae bacterium | reverse complement strand
TGATCCTTGCTGACGACGACGAAGGTCGCGCCAAGGCCCTCAAGAAGATCAAGGTCTTCATGAAGAAAGACTTCATCGGCATCTTCAAGTCACTCGAAGGTCGCCCAGCCACCATTCGTCTTCTGGATCCACCTCTTCACGAGTTCATCGGCACCATGGATGCCGCTCAGAAGAAGGATCTCTCCAAGAAGATCGGCATGAGCGCTCCTGCGATCACCAAGCGTATCCACGCTCTTCACGAAGAGAACCCAATGCTTGGTCACCGTGGTTGCCGTCTTGGTATCAGCTATCCTGCTGTCACCGCAATGCAGGTTGAGGCCATCCTCGAAGCTGCTGCTGAAGTTCAGAAAAAGGGCACCAAAGTTCTCCCTGAGATCATGGTCCCACTCGTTGCCTATGCTCGTGAGCTTGAGCTCCAGAAGCAGGTCATCGATGAAACAGCTGCTGAAGTTCGTAAGAAGCTCGGCCTCACTAAGGCACAGCTGAAGTATACCGTCGGAACAATGATCGAGATTCCACGTGCTGCTATCACCGCTGCTGAAGTGGCTAAGCACGCTGAGTTCTTCTCATTCGGAACTAACGACCTCACGCAAACTGGCCTCGGTCTCTCACGTGATGACTCCTCAAGCTTCCTTCCTGCTTACCAGGATGCTGAAGTTCTTGCCAATAACCCCTTTGCAGGTCTCGATCAAGAGGGAGTCGGGCAACTTGTTGAAATGGGTGTTAAAGGTGGTCGCAAGACGAAGAAGAACCTTAAGATGGGTATCTGTGGTGAGCACGGAGGAGACCCTGATTCGGTAAAATTCTTCGCTCGTGCAGGACTCAACTACGTTTCTTGTTCACCATTCCGTATTCCAGTAGCTCGTCTTGCCCTCGCGCAGGCAGCGCTCGAGGCCAAAGGAATGGCGCGCGGTGAGGTCAGCTAATGGTTCGGTTGTTTCCATGAAATAACTATCTAAATCTGTAAAAATTAACAAGCCCCGCTGGAGAAATCCAGTGGGGCTTTTTTGTTCTATATGAACAATAACGATAGATCAGTTACCGTAGTGGGCGTAGGTGGATGGTGACGCGACGGTTCAACTGGCGGTTACTTGCACTGTTGTTTGGTACGATAGGTTTGTCGGGGCCACGTCCAGAGACGTAAAGACGCTGAGGAACTACTCCACGTTCACGCAAGTAGTTTGCTACTGAATTGGCTCGTCTCTCCGATAAGCGGTAGTTGTAGTTGCGGGCACCAATATTATCGGTATGGCCAGTAACATCGACCAAAGTTCGGTTGTATTTTGCTAATACTATGCCCACGGAATCCAAGGTTTTAGCAGCGCCTGGGCTAATTGAGGAGCTGTCCGTGGAGAAAGTAATGTCACCGGGCATGTTGAGAGTAAGGTTGTTACCATTGCGAGTAACACTCACGCCCGTTCCATCGAGTTGTTTGCGTAGAGTGGCTTCCTGCTGATCCATGTAGTCTCCCATAATGCCACCCGACAATGCACCTATGCCAGCTCCGACCATGGCTCTGCGTCTACGCTCACCGCTGTCAGAGCCTGTTAGGGATCCGAGGCCAGCTCCAATGAGGCCGCCGATAATAGCGCCTGACGTGGCACGGCTATTTTGCCTAGCTCCCGTGTAGGGATTTGTTGTCTGGCAAGAAGTTAGGGCAACAACTGAAACGAGAGATAGGCTTGTTAATTTAATTTTCATAATTAAAAAAATAAACCTACATTCAGCATAATGCTATAACAAAGGTTCACGGATTAGTAAGGCGCAAATTTTAATGGACTATTTTTTGCCTTAACCGTGATTTCATAATCTGGTAGATAGCTAAAATAGTCAATGCACCACCTACAATCTCTATCAAGGTGAATTCTTCATGGTGAAATTATATATCCTACCGCGGCTGTGTATGTGGGCAGAAGTATTTGAATAGAGGCAGCAGTTGAGTCAGCTGCATGGCGGTGGGCATAAGTCGTAAGTAACTGTCCGAAAGGGACGATTCATCCTGCAAAAAGTAGCCATAACTCGGTGTCAATTGCGAGTATAGGAATATTACCTGCTACGAATAGCTGCCCGTGCCTTTTAGTCTTACCTTGGTGTCGGCTGGTTGTATTTTCGGATGAGATCAAGGTTAGGAATCAACATAAGTGATCTGTAGGCAGGGTATTGCTGCAGATCAATTGGTCAGCAAATATGATACAGAGATTAGTAAATCATGCGCTATTTAGTGGCCGAAAAATCAGCAATGGTATCGCAGAGAACTTGCATGTTATCTGGTTTGGCGGAGGGAAGGATTCCATGGCCAAGGTTAAGGATGTGTCCGTGACGACCTTTCATCTTATCCAAGAGTGTTGTAGTTTCAGTGCGCACGATCTCTGCGGTGGATGAAAGGATTAGAGGATCGAGATTTCCTTGAACCGCAACGTCCTCGGGTAAGCTATCGTAGTAGCTCGGAAGGTCTACTGTCCAATCTAGGCTGAGCACGCTCGCGCCTGTTTCTACTAAAGCACGTTGATGGTGTGCCATACCTTTAGCAAAAATGATGACGGGGAAGTTTGTTGGTAATGAGTCTGTGATTTTTTTAATCCACTTGAGCGACATGGCCTCGTACTGGTGGCTTGGGCAGAAGGCGCCTGCAGAGTCGAAGATCTGAACGGCATCGATACCGGCATCAATTTGTATTTTGAATAGATCGATCACAGCGTCAGTGACTTTGTTCATGAGCTTATCAAAGATAGCTGGTTCAGAGTAGTAGAGGGCTTTGAGTGCAGCGAGGTCTCTGAGTGATCCGCCCTCGGTCATGTAGGCGGCTAGTGTCCATGGAGAGCCGCCAAATCCGAGCATTGCTTTTTCTTCGCCGATTTCTGCACGAGTCATGCGTAAGGCGGCTGGAAGATAGGCAAGTTTTTCTTCAATACCTGATCCGTCTAAGGCATCAATTTTGGCTTCTGAATCGAGCAGGTAATCCATTGCGATTCCACCACCTAGGGCCTTATCGCGGAAGTGATACGGTTGCCCGAGTGCTTCAGGGATGATGAGTATATCTGAAAAAATGATGGCGGCGTCGAGCGGGAAGCGTTTGAGTGGTTGAAGGGTAACTTGTGTTGCCAGCTCAGGTGTCTGAGCCATCTCAATGAAGCTGTATTTCTCTTTCAGTGCAAGGTATTCAGGGAGGTAGCGGCCAGCTTGGCGCATTACCCAGACGGGTGTGCGGTCGGTTTTTTCACGGCGGATAGTGGCAAGAAAGCGTTCGCGAGAGGTCATTAATGTGGTTTGACAGATTCTTGATGATAATCCAGTCCATATATACGTGAATTATCTCGGGTTACAGTGGTCGATTCTACTTGCGCGCGTGACTGTGCGAGGTTAAGCGAAAACATGTCCAAACGTTGCCGATGGCTTCACATCGCTGGAGCTCTGTTATTAACTTTTTTTGTGTCCTGCCGAGAGAGTACTGAAGTTGTAGTAACAGAGCAGCGTGAGTTAACGATGTTCGATGCTAACCGCGATTCGTTAGTGGCTGTGATGCCTCCAGAGTGGAGGCAGCTACCGGGAACACAATTTCGACTATTTAACTATCGTTTTGGCGAGGATGGTGAAGTTGCTGTCGGCAGAAGTCGCGGAGACATACTATCAAATATCAACCGTTGGGTAGTTGACCAGTTTGGTCAAACGCCTCTTGCTAGTACGGATAACTTACAGAAAGTGAGTGTTTTAGGTCAGCAGGGTGTGCTCGTCTCAGCTAAAGGAAGATTTAAGGGAGGCATGGGGAAGCCCGCCCGTGAGAATGCTGCGCTTTTAGGTATGATCGTTGCTGTTGGTGATCAACTTTTGACAGTAAAAATGATTGGCGATGCTGACGCGGTATTTAGTGAGAAGGATAGGCTGATAAAATTCTGTGAGAAGCTCCGTATTTCAACTCTCAGGTCTGAGGAAATCAAGTAGTAACCAAATTTTTTCCAGTGGCTAATCGATTATCATTCTCTTCAATTTCCAAAAGTTTATTTCAGTTTTTTTCTGGATTTGGTCTCGCTGTAACCTGTTTACTTTTGTTGTTTATACTCACCTGGTTGAGCACGTTGGAGCAGCCTGCAAAGGGCCTATATGAGGTGCAGAAAAGATACTATGATGCCGAGGCATTGTATGTCATTCCGGATCTCCCACTTCTTAATATCCCCGACAAACCATGGTTGCCAATTATAGGTGGAAAAAAGCTCATCATTCCGTTACCAGGTGCCTACCTAGTGAGTGCGGTGCTTTTTGTTAATCTGTTTCTTGGTGGATTGGTGCGAATTCGTAAAGGTTGGAAATATTCCGGAGTCATCATCTCACACTTTAGTATGGTGAGCCTGCTTGTTGCCGGTTTCGTTTCCCATCACTACTCCAAAGAGGGCATCATGTTCGTACTCCAAGGTCAGAAATCTAACTATGCTCAAAGTTATACTGATTACACAATTGAGGTGGCAGAAATTGTCAATGGCGAGAAGAGCAAACCATACGTTGTGCCGGCTGAGCCGCTCAAAGCACTTGATCCTGAACGGGAGCTGAAGGTATCACTGCCTGATTTGCCATTCGATCTGGTTGTCAGCAACTGGTTGCGAAATAGTGAGATGGGTCGCTCATCAGATAAAAGTGATCCGCAAGTAGTAGATGGAGTGGTTCTGGCTTGGAAAAAACTATCCACAACGGAAGAGGAAAATGCGGCAGGTTGTCTTGTTGATGTCGTGTCCAAGAAATCCGGTAAGGTAGTTCAGCGGTTGTTGTTGTATGGCCCAAACATAGATATGATAACTGCATCTGTTGATGGTAAAGTTTATGGCTTTGATCTCGTGCGCGAAATTTGGCCCATGCCATTTCGAGTGCAGCTCGATGAGTCGGTGGGCGAATATTACCCAGGCACTAGAAAACCGAGTTTTTTCCAGAGTAAAATCACGCGCATTGCCGATGATGGGCAAAAGAAATTTACCATCCGGATGAATGAGCCGATGCGCTATGGTGGCTACACACTTTACCAAGCACGCTGGTCTGGTGAGACTGAAGTTCCCCAGTCTGGGTTTGCTATTGTCAAAAACCCTTCAGATCAGTGGCCGAAGTGGAGCCTTTATGCATCTATATTGGGACTTACAATCCATTTTGTTATGAAGCTGTTTGGTTTCATTGGGCGCAAGGAGAGAAAACAAGTTACTGCAGCATAGATATGAAAAAGGATTCTCGCAAGCTACGTTCTAAAATCGGCCGTTGGGCCGCTTTCGTGCTGATGTTATTAGCCATTGGTAGTTATGGGCTATACACAATGCGCTTGAATGTGACTCAGAAGGAGTCAATGGAAGTCAGCGGTTACGAGTCATGGGAAGAAAAAGTGATTGTTGTAGCCCGTGATATGCCGATTCAAGATGGGGGCAGGATTAAGCCCTTCTCGACTTGGGCAGGTTTTACAATGCTCAAGCTTCATGGTGATCGCACAATGAAGATCATGGTGGACGGGAAAAAAGTTAAGCTCGGGCCAGAGGAGGTGTTGTTAGATTGTTTGTTTCGTCCTGCGGTTGCGCGCAAGCTTCCTGTGTTTCGGATTGATGATACTGAGATCATCAAGTCACTCGCGGTGGGGGACCTAACCCAAGAGGACATCAAGATGACAGGGATGAATGATTCCCAGATTGATGACGTGGTTAAACAGGCGACGATGGGTAAAAATAGGCGTGACCGTTTCAGCTACGAAGAATTAGAGCAGGTGTCACCCATTCTAATTGCGCGAGCACAAAAAATACGTAAGTCGCAGCCGGATAAGGCGAAGATGAACTCCGACCAGCGACAAACAATAGATCTTGCAGACACAGTATGGCTATTCATGCGTCTGATTTATCACATGGATTTTGCGCGTGCGGACATTGAAATACAGAGGGGGACGCCTGCTGTGGACAAAACGCGTATGCAACGAATGAGTTATTGGATTAAGTCATTTCCCTTACTTGCAGAGGCAGTACGTAAGATGAAGCCGAGCGGAGAACAGTTGCCGCCACAGCTGATGACGTTATTCAGTGATCTGGAATTGCGTATGCGGCGATCGTCTGAGGATATCAAATTTGTTCCTCCATATGATAAGAATAGTGATCTTTGGTCTCCATTAGGAAAACGCATTGAGAAAGTTATCTCTGGTGACCGCACCCATGCAGAGGCACTGGTAAAAGATATGGTACAGCTTGAGGATGTTCAAATTGCGCTGCGAGATCAAGGGCAGGGTACTTTCGCATCAAAATTAGGTGACTGGAAGCAATCGGTTCACGAACGTATGAATGCGGACGACGTTGCTCAACTTGGTAGTGAAGTGAAGTATGGAAAGTATAACTATTTCTACAATGCACTCATTGTATTTCTAATCACATTCTTTTTTGTGATGTGTAGTTGGTTATCGCCACGTAGTAAGATTGCAAAGTTTTGTACACGAATTGCCCTAGGTTTATGCGTCTTTGCTTTGCTTTTGATGATCGTAGGTATCACGCATCGTAGTTTTATTATGGAGCGATCTCCCATAGGTAACCTTTACGATACGATTATATTTATTGGAGCGACTGGGGTATTAGTTCTTTTGCTCACAGAGTTGATCACCAGGCGAATGGTGGCGCTAGGTTTGGCTGTTTTTATGGGCATGGTTTGTATGTTTCTCGCGCGCCGGTATGAGATGGGTGATGCAAAAGATCATATGGATCCCTTGGTTGCAGTGTTGAAGTCCAATTTCTGGCTATCGACTCACGTTGTTACGGTGACCGTAGGATACATGGGTGGTTTGGCTGCGGCTGGCTTATCTGCAATCTATCTATTTGCTCGTGTGTTTGGAATTGATGAGGGTGACAAGCGATGGCGTCGTGCAATGACTCGGATCGCTTATGGTATGATTGGTTTTACGCTATTTTTCAGTCTCATTGGTACCGTTCTGGGTGGTATTTGGGCAAACGACTCATGGGGCCGTTTCTGGGGGTGGGATCCCAAAGAAAATGGAGCACTCATGATTGTGCTTTGGTGCCTTATTTTACTGCACGCGCGACTAGCTGGATACTTGCGGGAGTGGGGGCTACACATTGCGACTGTTTTCGGGGCTAATGTGGTTGCCTTTTCGTGGTGGCACGTGAATTCTCTCAGCACTGGCTTGCACTCATATGGATTTATCGATGGGATGGGTGCAATATGGGGGTTCTATCTCCTGATGACATCGATCTGCCTGATGGGTGGTATAGCGGCTGTAGTGGTGCGTTCACCAAAAACGGTGCCGCCTACTGCATCACAGTCCTAGATTAATTGAGTAGTATGTCCTTATTTTAATAGCGGTGACACAAGTCAAAGTAAGGCCTAGATAATCTTCTCGGCTACCGCATCGACAAGCATAGTGCCATCGCCAATCAGGCGTAATTTACCGTTATGAATTTCAGCTAAATTTTCTGTTAGCAATGATTCAACGTTTTCTTTCCGAGACTCTCTGAGGTATTTTTCCGGTAAACCATCAGTTGTGCGCAGAAGTAAGGCAATACGCTCAATTCTATAGGCGTCGCTATCAATAATTTCTTCTTCAGATTTAGCGTGTCCAATAGTTTCTATTGCATGAATATATCCTGCGGTGTCTGGGATGTTTTTCCAGCGTTTGCCATTGCACGTGGAAACGGCTGACGGGCCTAGCCCAAGGTAGTCCTCGCCATGCCAGTAGGCGAGATTGTGACGTGACTCCATGCCATGGTGCGCGTAATTTGATGTTTCGTAGTGATGAAATCCGGCGTCTGTGAGCTTGTTGTGTGCAAGAGTGAACATATCCGCGTTGATATTCTCGTTTTCATGGTGGCGCAACTTTTCAAAAAACGGAGTATCTTCCTCGTAGGTTAGATTGTAGGCGGAAATGTGATCAGGGTTTAGCGATAAGGCTGTCTCGATAGTATTTTGCCAGTCGGTAATTGATTGCCCAGGCACGGAAAACATCAAGTCGATATTTACCTCCTCCATGCCGGTAGTTTGTAGAATCTTGACTGATTTTACTGCATCTTCTGAACTATGTTCACGACCAAGACTTTTAAGGACGTGGGGGGTGAACGATTGAATGCCAAGCGACACACGGTTCACGCCGAGGGATTTGAAGAGTGCGGCTTTTGAGTCCTCAAATGTAGCAGGATTTGCCTCCATTGTAATGTGGGTATCATCCAGAGTAAGTTCTGCGTGAAGGCCTTCAAAAAGTTCTGTTAAGTGTTTTGGTGATAGCATGGAGGGGGTGCCACCGCCTAAATAGAGTGTGCTGATCTTGGAGAGGTGACCAGATGCTGCCGCCATACGGGCCTCGTGTAGAAGGCTAACAATGAATTTGCGTTTGTCGGTGTCACCCGGCGTATGTTTGTAAAACGAACAGTAAGGGCAAATCCGATGGCAGAAAGGAATGTGGATATAGAGTATCAATTATGAAAATTCGAAATCTTTTAGATCGTCATTGAGGAAAAGCCTCCATCGACGGTGATCTCTGAGCCAGTTATAAATGATCCCGCCTTATTCGACGCTAGCATGAGGGTTGCGCCGGTTAACTCATTGGCAGTGCCGAAGCGTGACATCGGAGTGTGTCGGAGGATTTCTAGGGCACGTGTCTCGTCGCCCTGACGTGACGCCTCCGTGGATGGGAAAAATCCGGGCACTAGGGTGTTTACGCGTATGTCGTGTTCCGCCCACTCACGTGCAAGATTTTTGGTCAGATTATGTACTGCAGCCTTAGCGGCTGAATACGCGGAGATTCCAGAAACAGGCAAAACACCAGCCATAGATCCCATGTTAATGATGCTGCATGGTTCGTGGTGATCGATAAAAAACTGTCCGAAAATCTGGCAGGCGCGGAATACGCTCTTGAAGTTGACATCTATCAAACGCGTGAGTTCCTCCTCAGTGATTTCGAGGAACGGAGTGCCTGAACCTACCCCAGCACCATTGACCAGCACGTCAACTTTTCCGGAGCGGATCAGCACAGCTGATAACAAGTCGTCAATTTCTTGACGATTTGATACGTCTGCTTTGTGGAACCATGATTTACCTCCAAAATCATCAATGGCCGCGAGGTTTTCAATGGCGTTCTCTGGGTTGCGACCTACGATTACGACCTCGGCACCTGCGCGTGCTAGGGCAATCCCCATGTTGCCGCAAAGGTTGCCAGTACCGCCGATAACTACAGCAACTTGACCGCTAAGATCAAAGAGTGACTTGACTTGCTCCATATGATAAAAAATTATTGTTAAGGGAAAATTAAATTTTCTTTGTGATTATAGCATTTTGCTTTAGGCGCTTAATCCAGCGGTCATGTTTTTCTTTGTTCTTGCGAGCACGGACACGGCCTTCAATCGCCTTACGAACCTTACTGAGTGGTGGCATAGCACCATAGTATTTCTTGTCGAGGCATACGATGGTGTAGCCGCGACCGTCTTCAAGTGGGCCAAGAATTTCACCTTCTGGAGTTTCCATCATAATGGCGGCAAAAGCTGGTGAGAGGTCAGTGCGTTTAGTTTTTTCAACTTTGCCACCTTCAGATGCCCAAGCATCCTTAGAGTGTTGTTTGGCAAGGAGTTCGAAATTGCCGCCTTTTTTGAGTTGAGCAACAATTCTTTCTGCGAGCTGGAGTTGAGTTTTTGCATTAATCAAGGAGTTTTTCGGATCGTTCTTGGGTATGTAAATCTTGTGAAACTCCATGGCGTCACCCGTGATGTCGCGCATCTTACGACGATTTTTAACAAACTCAGCCTGTACTTCGTTGGGGAGTGGGGGAATTGAGTTCCTGAACTGTTGTGCACGCATTGCTTGTACGATGAGTTTTTTTTCTGTCTCGCGGCGGTGCTGTTGCATCGAGATTCCAGAGGTTTTGAGTGCTTTGTTGAACTCGTCTCGGTTGTTGTTGTATAGTTCTCGAATCTGACGTTTGATTTCTTCATCGATGGCGTGAGCGGGAATACTACCTTTAATATTGTTACGAAAATCGGATAAGATTAGTTCGCGTTCAATCAGGCTATCAAGAATGTTGGCACGTGCTTTTTTTATGAGCTTATGATACTGTGGGTTTTTGCGTGGCATCTGTGCATTAAGTTGCTCACGGTAAGGGGTAAGATGGTAGTTGAGTTCGTTTGTCGTGATGACTTTGCCGTTTACTTTGGCTGCGATACCGGTGATTTCACTAGCTTGGGAAAAAGAAGTGAGCGAGAAATTGACGGCGAGTGCTAGGGTTAGGGATACGCTACGATTCATTAGAAGTAAGTTTGACTGGGGTGAGGTATATCAGAGGAGAAAAATAATTGAAGGGGAATCTGGGGTGCGTCATCTATGATGCATAAGTTAATTCCCGAGAGCTTTATGTGTGTTCTTTGATTTTTAAGTAACCTAAAATGAATTAATTAGGTCGATGACTTCTGTTATTTTATTCTCGGGTAGATACTCCGTTAATCGTGGAAAACGTTTGTGGGCTATAAAAATAAATTCACCGTTGCGCGTAAGCATTAACTTCTGTTCGCGGATGTCCACGCTGCTGATGCCTTTGTGTGCCGCAGCGAGTTTAATTTCGGCAGCACTTAGTAGATGATGAACGGGAGCTGGTGGTTTACCAAACCGATCAATCCAACGGTTACGCAGTGAGATAAGCTCCTTCATAGATATGAGCTCTGCAAGTTCTTTGTAGGCAGAAATCCGCATCCGCGCCTCTGGTATATAACTGGCTGGCAGATAGGCTGGAAGCATGTTTACTTGGCCTGTTAATCCCTGGCTGTCGTCCGCTGTACCATCTAAAAATTGTGCTGCTTCATTAAAGTAAAGAAAGTCTGTACGAAGAGTCACATCCAGGCGTTGCCTAGATTTTCCGTCACTTAATCGATCGATTGATTGGCGAAGTAGCTGGCAGTATAGGTCAAAACCAACTGCTGCGATATGGCCCGATTGTTTGGTGCCTAGGAGATTTCCTGCGCCACGAATTTCCAAGTCCCGCATTGCAATCTTAAATCCCGAGCCCAGTGCTGTGTATTGCCGTATGGCATTAATACGCTTACGTGCATCTCCTTGAATTAAGTCACGAGGAAGCATAAGTATTGCGTATGCTTGAGCGTTTGATCGACCAACCCGACCACGCAGCTGATAGAGGTCCGCCAAGCCAAAACGATCTGCACGATCGATGATGATGGTATTGGCATTTGGGATATCGATTCCGCTCTCGATGATCGTAGTGGCTAATAAAATATCCGCTTTTCCTTGAACGAAGTTGCGCATCACGACCTCTAATTCGTCTTTTTCCATTTGGCCATGCCCAACCACGATAGAAGCATCTGGCATGAGGTTGCGAAGTTTTTTTCTTACGAGTTCGATACTTTTCACGCGATTGTGCAGGAAAAAAACTTGGCCTCCGCGATTTAGTTCTCTGGTGATGGATTCGCGAATCACGCGTTCGTCGTATCCGTGAATTGAGGTGTTGATTGATACTTTACCAGGTATGGGGGTATCGATAGTAGACATGTCCCGTGCGCCCATCAGGGAGAGGTAAAGGGTGCGAGGAATTGGAGTGGCGGATAGAGTGAGCACATCAATACTGCTGAACATTTCCTTGAACCGTTCTTTATGTTTCACTCCAAATCTTTGTTCCTCATCCACGATGGCAACGCCAAGTTTCTTAAATGAAACGTCAGCTGAAAGTAGCCGATGCGTACCGATTACAATATCAACTGTTCCACTTGAGATTCCCTCGAGAGTCTCGCGTATTTCTTTGGCGGAGCGAAACCTATTTAATAAATCAATGCGAATCGGGTAGTCACTCATGCGCTCGCGAAAGGTGCGCCAGTGCTGTTCGGCTAGAACTGTCGTGGGCACGAGAATGACTGCCTGTTTTCCACCAGTCACTGCCTTGAATGTTGCGCGGATGGCTACTTCAGTTTTACCAAAACCGACATCACCGCAGATCAGACGATCCATCGGTTTCGATGATTCCATATCGGTTTTTACATCTTCGATGGCAGCGGCCTGCCCCTCCGTTAGTGTATGATGGAATGAGTTCTCAAATTCCCACATCCATCTGGTATCTGGCGGGTGGGAATGACCAGAAGACGTATGTCGTTCTGCCTGCATTTGGAGCAGCTTTGCAGCATAGTCGAGAATTGATTTTTCTGCTGAACTGCGTGCCTTGCCCCAGGAGGCAGTTCCCAAGCGTGTGAGATTTGGCTCTTTTCCACCAAGACCGACATATTTTGACAGCAAGTGTGAGTGATCCAAGGGTACGCTCAATACCGAGCCATCACGATAACCAATGTGAATTTCCTCCAACCCTTCGTCATTGTGTTTGATGCCCTCAAACCTCCCAATGCCATACTCTGCGTGCACTAAAAGATCACCATCTTTGATGTCCTCGAGAGCTGTCTGTGCGCGGGCGCTACGCTGATGATCTACAGTGTGCTTATGTCTTCTCGTTGGTTGTGTCTGGTAGCGACCAAAAATTTCTGCGGAGGAAATAAATGCCAGCTTTGCCCGAGGGACGGTGAAGCCTTGAGCAAGCTCGCCACAAAGTGCTTCCACCTTATTAGGCGAGAAAAAATTAGGATCGACTAGTTCCAGAAAGCGTTCCTCTTCGCCTTTATTAGAAAACGTAAGAAACACATGCCAGCCGTCTGAATTCCAGTCGGCAAGTTGTTGAAAAAATTGATGTCTTCGAGCTTCATTAAGAATAAAATCCCCTGCATCAAAAACTCCAAGTGGGCTACCTATACAGAGAGGTTCTTTGATGGCATCTCCATGGGGAATAATGATGCCATGAGCGTCTGCTGGAATCTCAGCATCGTTGTTTTGTACCGCTAGCAAACGATCGTTAGCTCCCAGATAGTCAAGGAATTCACCGTCTATCTGTAGTTCTGCAAGGGTGATCTCGTAGGCAGAGGCACGATTGTTAGATACCTGAGAGTGAATGTTGAATTCTCGCAGAGACTCAATCTCCGTGTCAAAGAATTCTATTCGTAATGGTATTGCCCCATGCCAAGAGTAGACGTCCAAGATCCCGCCCCGCATCGCGAACTGTCCCTGCATGTAAACCTGGGGCACTTTTTCATAACCGTGACCCAGGAGATCTTTTTCTAGCTCAGCTGGATCCAAGGTATCACCCACTGAGATTTTCCGAGCAGCCGATTTGAGAGAATTTGGTGTTGGACACGCGTTCTTCAATGCAAGAGCCGACATCACAACGACCTGTGGTTTTTTTGATGTTGAAGGTTTGTTGAGCAATTGCATTACAGCTTGACGCTCTGCGACGATTTCAGGTGCGGTGACTGCTTCCTCACCTAGGTTCTCGGCTAGATCTGGAAACAATAAGGGATAAGTCCCCCAGAGATGTAATTCTACACAGATCCGATCTCTAATTCTAGGATTTGGATGAGTGACCCATAGTCTGTCACCATCAGGTAATGCATGTGCGCATAGGGCGCACATGTATGCAAAGGCGGCACCATCAACAGACTCAAAAATGATAGTATTTTGTCCGCGTACAAAGTCCTCCAGCTGATTTGTAATCAGTGGAGTGGCATTTATCTCGGCGATTCCAGGTATTCTGGGTAGTGCCAAGGGGCTGGGTGATGGAGTCGATATGGACACCTGTGAACACTCTATACGACTGCTATAAACTGTATGCAATGTACTATCTCTAGAAATAGTTAAGAAATCAAAAGTTTTTTAATTACTCCCTTTCGTTGTCTCGCTTATTAGGATATGTGTTTTATTTATGAAATGGAGAATGATTACATGGATAAGCTTGTTTCATGTGTCGTTGGGTGTCGTTCTGCTGCCTGGTTGTTCGTCTTCCCCGTCTGCTAAGAGCGACAGGTCATCAGAGAGTTCTCGTTTTGGTGCCACGGCTGCTTACGGAGGCCGTTATCGTCCTGTCCCTGCGGCCCCGCCAAAGTCGCCAAGACAGCTTTATCGTGAGGTGAATATAAAACAGGACATTATTCCGCGTGGTAAGCACGCTCGTAAATATAGACGCTACATGAAGCCTCGCTATATAACCATTCATAGCACGCAGAATTTTTCAAGAAGCGCAGATGCCTTGCGCCATTCATTGGCACTTAAAAATGGAAAGTTACGAGCTCCCAAATGTAGAGGAGGTAATCGCATTGGCTACCTTGTTTGGCACTTTACCACTGATCAAGACCGGGCTGTTCAGCATCTTCCGACCAATGAACAAGGTGAGCACGCGGATTTCGATGGTCCGGGGAATAATTATTCGATCGGTATTGAGATGTGTGAAAATAGAGGTAACAGCCGCTCTGCCACCATTGAGCGCACCGCCAAGCTTGCCGCTTATTTGATGTATCAGCATGATATCCCCTTACGAAAAATTGTACCTCACTATCATTGGCCACGTAAGGGGTTGAAGCAGCCACATAAAAATTGCCCCCATTATTTGCTAGATAATGGGCACCCTGGTGCAAAGTGGCAGTGGTTTCTCGCCAAAGTGAATAAGCATTTCAAATCTATCTCCCATCCAAAGATTCAACCAAATCCAGCAGCGTCACCCTATGCAGCCTCTTATGTTGCCACACCATCGCGAGCCACAAGTTCGATTCCCATCGTGGCATCCAGCTCTTCCATAGCAGTGCCACGGGTGCGCAGTAAGCCATCAACATCAATATCCAAGGTACGTTATCACAGTGTGAAGCGAGGTGATACCCTCTACGGAATCGCGCGTAAATATAAGACATCGGTTGCTGCTCTTAAAACCAAGAATGGGCTCCGTAATAACATTATTGGTATTGGTAAACGTCTCCGTTTACCATGATACCAAGCCCCTGTAACTAAAATGTCTGACGTATGGTATCAGTGCGACCGCTGCACCGCATGTTGCAAGTGGCCGGGTGATGTCCGTGTGGAGAGCTATGAGATTGAAAATATAGCTAAGTTTCTTGGTATGGAAACGCAGGCATTCATTGATGATTTTACACGGCTTCGCATGAATCGTGATGGCCTCTCCTTAACCGAAAAAGATAACCACGAGTGTATTATGTTAGATGGTCAGGACTGTCGTATCAATTCTGTGAAACCTAAACAGTGCCGAGGATTCCCAAATAAGTGGAACTTTCCAGGATGGCAACAAGTTTGTAATGCTAAGGCAATTCCGATTAAAAAAGCCAGTGAGCTCGGATTGATCAAATAATCATGTATGATCTGCCTGCACGCAAAAAATTACCCAATTAGTTCGCTGAGCGTTTTTTCAATTTCTTGTTGTTTTTTCTCATCGAAAACTTTTTTACCATTTGGCCATGTAACGTAAATGGTATTCATTGCCGCGCCTTTTTCTGTACAGATGCGGGCGTGTACGGTAGCGATGCCCAAGCGATCAATTGTGAGGAATAGGTCATGTAGTAGGCCGATACGATCCAGTGCCTGGATTTCAATTGCGGTGCAGGTTGAACTGAGTTCGTTGCTGACTTGAACGATGGTAGGGAAGGGGATACCTTCACCAGTTTTATCCGTACGTAGTAAATTAGTTTTACGTTTGAGGAATTTTTGTGGCTCGTAGTCTTTTTGGAGATCGGCGTCTTGATTGATGGATAGGAAAGCCTCAAGAACTCTCTTGCGGTCTCGCTCCGATGTTACCGGGCTGTAATCCATGGTGCAGACTTGGAAAAGATCGCAAACTATACCGTCTGTGCGCGTGTAGACATCTGAACTGATGATGTTGATCTCATTTGCAGCGAGAGCACAGCAGACTTTTTCTAGGAAAAATGGCCGATTCCAAGCTGTAACGAGGAGCTCGGTGTGAGACCGGTCGTCGCGGTCGATCCAAATCATATCGCAATCGAATTGACCTTTTGGAAGTTTAGCGTCTCGTTTGAGAAATGCCTTCACGGACTTGATGTGTAATGAGATATTACGAGGCTCTCGAAAACGAAAATAGGTGCCTGGCATACGATCAAAATGTTGTATCATCTGCTCATGATATCCAGGTGAAAGGATCTTTTTGCAGCGGTCTAACAAATCTTCTTTATGCTCTGTGAGGGTTGATTGAAAATGATCTTTCCCTTTATCTAGCCACAGCCTTGTGGATCCGTATAGCTGTAACATCAATGTTTCTTTCCAGGGTGACCATGCTTCATCGTTGGTGCCATTTGAGTCGGCCCAAGTAAACAGCAAGAGTGCATCGAGGTTGCGCTTATCTTTTATGATGTTGGCAAACTCCTCTATGACAGAAATGTCTTCCAAGTTTCTGTTGGTGGCATAACGCCAGAAAGTAAGGTGATGATCTACTAAGAACATGATCATGCTGCGTCTGCCACCACGAATTTGAAGCCTGCGGCAGACTTTGTCCGCTAGCATAGTTGAACCGTCAATGTGTTCACGTACGTTTTCAGCGCGGCCACTGTCGTGAAGGATTAAGGATAGGTAGAGTGCGTAAGGATCTTGGATGTCGCGTAGAAGCTTGCGAAATATTTTACGTCCGGGGTTCTCAGCATCGTGAGCATCATAAAGGCTATCGAGCTGATCAATACATCTCAGGGTGTGTTCATCTGCGGTGTAGCGGTGAAAGAATTCATGCTGTACGAGGCAGTCCATAGCGCCAAACTCGGGGAGATAGTTATCCAACACCTTGGTGCGGTGCATCAGTCTGAGGATACGACCTACTTCGCCTTTACGCTGCAGTATGGCGCGGAAGGTCTCGCGATTTGATGCATTGTAGCGGAATGCGCGGTCAATTTTTTTGCTCGCAATGTGAATGTATTTTCGTGCTTGTGGGCTTAATGTTAGTGAGTGAATCTGGCAGTATTGAAAGAGCCTCATTAGACGATTTGGATCATCTTTGATTACATTTTTATTTTCCAAGAAAATCCTTCCGTTCTTTGCAATAAAGCCATCAAATTTAACTGCTTTTCTTTTGTTCTTGGTAAAAGGAATCATGCCCAATAAGCCGCCATGATTCTGTCGCTCGATCTCAAAATATTCCATCAGTGAGGTGCTGTGGGTATAGACTGCGCGTGTGTGGCGATAGTAATCTCTCATGAATGCCTCGCAGCGGCGCAAAATAGTCTTCTGAGGGTACTTGAAGTTGGTAGCTACAATGCCTTGAAGCCTGAGTGTGAGTGTGTCACTACATCGACCGCTATCGTAGTGTAAATCATTACGGACGCGCTGAAGGAAATCGTATCCGCGTGTGAGTTGTTGGCAAGTGCTCTTGGTGATGATTTTTGCAGTGACGAGTTCTTCAATAGATTTAAACCCGAGTTTGACACGTGCCACCCATAAAACGTTCTGGTAATCACGCAGACCACCGCAGCTTTCCTTGACGTGTGGTTCTTGCAGGAAGACGGTATGTGAATACTTGCCGTGACGACTACGAAGGTCCTGCCGGCGTAGTTCAAGAAACGCTTCTTGGCCTTTATTGACGCACTCTTTATCGAAGCGCTTGGTGAAGGTTGAGAATAGATCGTGGTCACCAGCAACGAAACGAGCATCCATCAGGGCGGTTTTATTCTGCTGGTCATTGCGTGCTTCAGTCACGCACTCAGCAATTGATCGGCTTGCGTGCCCAACCTTGAAGCCTGCGTCCCAAAGAATATAGAGGATATTTTCGATAGTTGATGAGACTTCTTTCGCGATTTTGTGAGCCGCGCGAGGCAGTAGAAACAGAAGATCGAGGTCCGAGCCTGGGTTTAGGTGACCGCGTCCATACCCTCCTTGAGCTAATAAAGTGACCGCGGGTATTTCGTCGCCATGTATGCTAGTTGCTGCTTTGAACATTACTACAAGGACCGCATCCAATAGGTTAGATCGGGCTTCAGCGATTTCGAGTCCGCTGGCTCCACTTTGATGTCTTTTGAAAATACTGGCCTCCTCTGCTTTGATGAAGCGTTTCACTATCTGGGCACGCTCTGTTTGAGTGAGGTGGCTTTTGACAATGGTCTTGAGTTCGCGTTCAGCGGATATTTGAATTTTGGTGAGTGGCACGAGATCTGTAGGGAATGAGCATTTCTTATACCATTTGGTATGGAAAACACATTTATTTTTTTGCTGGGTGACGTCATCACATTATGTATTTAAAGGCGTCTAGCAGAAAATTGGTTTTAAGCAGAGATTTGTGTTAGTCGTAAAGATGACCCCAAAACTATTGAGAGTATTTTTATTTTTTGTGAGTAGCCAGAAACTTTCTCACATTTTCCAGACTACGGGTGTTCAACACATCCTCAGCGCGCAGCCAGCCTTTGCGTGCAAGGCGCACACCGAACGCGAGGAACTGGAGATGTTCGGTGGCATGGGCGTCTGGGTTGATGGAGGTCAGGACCCCCATGTCACGTGCGTGGTGCCAGTGGCGCCAGTCCATATCGAGTCGGCGGGGATTACAATTCAGTTCGATGATTGTTCCAGTTGCCGCGGCACAGTCGATGATCTTGTTAATGTTTAGTTGGTAACCTTTTCTTTTGAGGAGAATTCTTCCTGTCAAATGACCAATCATGGTGACGTGCGGATTTTCCATAGCACGAATAATACGAGCTGTTTGCTCTTTTTCATCGAGCTGAAATGAACCATGAATCGATGCCACACAGTAGTCGAGTTCTGCCAAAACATCATCTTCAAAATCGAGTGATCCGTCCTTAAGTATGTCAACCTCTGTACCGGCAAAAATTTGAAAATCGGGCCATTGTTTATTAAGATTTTTGATAGCATTGACCTGCTTGATCAATCGGTCTGGGTATAATCCTCGCGCTTGGAATTGTGATTTTGAATGGTCAGCAATACCTAAATATTGAAGTCCAAGATCTCGTGCAGCCTCTGCCATTTCTTCCAGTGTGTTACTTCCGTCTGATTCTGTCGTGTGGTTGTGGAATGTGCCACGCAAGTTTTCCAGCTCGATAAGACGGGGTATCGAGCCTTTATCAGCAGCCTCGATTTCACCGCTATTTTCGCGTAGTTCGGGAGGAATACGCTCTAGTTTCAATGCGCGGTAGATCTCGCCTTCGTCATTGATTTGGGGGGCTGGAGGAGTTGTTTTATTCTTTGGTGAAAAGCCGTATTCGTTGAGCGACCAGCCAAGTTTCAGTGAACGAGATCGTAGTGCCACGTTGTGTTCCTTGCTGCCTGAAAAATATTGAAGTGCGAATGGAAATTGCGTATTAGAGACAGCACGAAGATCGCATTGAAGTCCGTTCTCGAGGCGGATTGAAGCCTTGGTGTTACCATGTGAGATTACCGAGTGAACCTCGGGGATTTCAGTAAAAAACTTGGTGATTGTTACAGGAGCCGGAGTGGCAACGAGAAAGTCGAGGTCGTGCAATATCTCTTTACTACGGCGGTAGGAACCAGCGATTTCTGCGCGCAGAGTATCAGGATGTTTGCGCAGCATATCCAGTATGGTCTCGGCGATGGGTGCAACATCCCCTAGAAGAAAGAAATCGGCAAATTGTTCCTTTAGTGCGATAGACTCTATGAGTTTATCGATTGATTTTTTGCCGAATCCTGGAAGTGATGAAAGCCTTCCATCTTTGCAGGATTTTTTCAGCGCATCAATGGAGTCGATACCTAGTTCATCATATAACAAGCGCACTTTTTTTGGGCCGAGCCCTTGGATGCCAAAGAGCTCAAATAGTCCCTCAGGAAACTCGGCACGGAGATTCTCATGGAACTTTAATTTCCCAGTGCTGGCGAGCTCGTGCAGTTTTTCTTGTAGAGCCTTGCCGATGCCTTTGATTCCTTGGAGGTTGTTGGCTGCTGCCATCGCGACGATTTCACCTTGAAAATTCCGTATTGTTTCAGCGCCATTCCTGTATGCGCGGGTCTTAAACGGGTTTTCTCCTTTGATTTCTAATAAAAGAGCGATTTCGTCGAGCACTGCTGCTAGATTGTCACGTGTTACTGCCATAATTAACTAGGGTCGTAGGGTGATACTATCGGGGTTGAAGTGATCGCTGGGAGAGAAAAGCCATCCCGGATCTTTGTTAGTTACTTTATATCCAGTGAGTATGAACTCGGGTAAAAACTGGTTAGAATTCACTTCATACACGATCTGTCCTGAATAGCGC